>NZ_JBVVAK010000008.1:0-131731 GCF_055792825.1 Microvirga sp. GN3 | reverse complement strand
GCTCAGGCTTTTTGTCGCCTGGCTCCTGGCAGCCCTGATCAGTTCATCTGCGCAATCGGATACTTCTCAGGTCGCCTGAAATCCAGCGCCAGCCTCGTGCAGCCGCATTATTCAGGGGCGACTACTTCTAAATCCCTCCGCCATCGCTGAACCACCATTCCCGCACCTCCCAGCCATAGCCTTCCTCGCGGTTGATGCGTTCGAGATGGGCAAAGAGTTCGTCACGCAGCTCGTGGAGGGAGCGGCGGGGTTTGGGGGCGTCGATCTCATATTCGTAAGCGGGGAGAGGCGTGCGGACGTGCTTGTCCATCTCGCCGAGTGTGCGGGTGAGGCGGGCCAGCGGCTGGATGGAGCGCTGGGCGCGCTCGATGGGCTGGGTCTCCAGGATCGCGGCGTGGCGCTCCGCGAGGGTCCAGAGCCTCTCGACGATCTGCTCGCGCCGCACTCCCGGCGGCGGGGGAGGAGGCGGGGGGTTTCGCTGGTGCGCCGGTTCCGGGTTTGGCCGCAGAATCTGCGGCGTCGGGGCCGCGTTCTCGGGGCGCTTCCAGCCGCCTTCCTTGGCATAGCGGGAGATGGTGGAGGCCGAGACCCCGAGCTCCTTCCCGATGGTCTTGAACGGCCAGGGGGTGCCTTCGACCCAGTCGCGCATGAGGGCGATCTGCTCCGGCGACAGCTTCTCCCGAAACCGCGCGGCGGCGCTTCCGGGACCGGACTGGGTGGGAGAGGAGGGCGGGAACGTCATGGCAATCGGCTCTTTGAAATGACTAGAACAAAATAGGAACAATATGGTGGGCCGGTGGGAATGGTCAAGGTTGGGCTCCAGCGCATGGGAGTGCGCGTCCGTCATTCCGGGGCGGCTCGTATGAGCCGAACCCGGAACCCATAAACACGACGCTTCGAAAATGATGCGACTGGCCGTGCGTTTCGTTCTGAACCCTTGGTGGTTATGGGTTCCGGGTTCCGCTGCGCGGCCCCGGAATGACGGAGGGGGCAGATGATCCTTTTACCGGTTCAGGCTGAGACCCAGATCCGACCAGTCCGGGTTCATCTCCTCGATCAGCGCGATTTTCCAATCGCGGCGCCATTTCTTGAGGCTTTTCTCCCGGGCAATGGCTTCGTCGATCCGCTCGTGTACCTCGTACCAGACGAGCCGGGAGACATCGTAGCGGGCGGAGAAGCCGGGAATGAGCTTGCGCTGGTGCTCATCAAGTCGGCGCGCGAGATTGTTCGTCACGCCCAGGTAGAGCGTGCCATAGCGACGGCTCGCAAGGAGATAGACATAATAGGGCATGAACTCATCGCGCCGCGATCGTCATATGGTACAGAGTTGCGATGATGCGACAAGACCGGAGGGCGCCTCAGGCGGGGTGCTGCTTCCGCTCACTGTAGCGACTCGCTCCCTGGAACGCCTGAAACGGCGCGTTCCAAGGCGCTCCAAGGCGTTCCAGGGGCGTTCCAGGGACGGGCCGCCTTGGAACGTTTCATCACCGTTCCAACGGAAATCGATCAGTTTTCATCATTTGTGCTGATGCCTCGGCGGGCGTATCCCGGTTGCTTCAACAGGACTACGAAACACCATGAGTCACGCCAGCGCCGCCATGCCCGCGCCGAACCTGAAGGGAATCGACGGGACGACCCTTGGCCTCTATGTGGCCACCGTGTTCCTGTGGGGCGTGAGCTGGATCGGGATCCGGGCGCAGCTCGGGGTGGTGGCACCGGAGATGTCGGTGCTGTGGCGCTTCCTGCTCGCGGCCGCGCTCATGTGGGCTTGGGTGCTTGCCACCGGGCACCGGGTGCGCTTTCCGCTGGCCGATCATCTGCGCTTCATGGCGGTGGGCTGCTGCCTGTTCTCGTTCAACTTCCTGTCGTTCTATTACGGCGGTTTGAGCGTGCCGTCGGGACTGCTCTCGGTGGTGTTCTCGCTCGCCTCCGTGTTCAATCTCGCTTTAAGCTTCCTGATCTTCCGCCAGACGGTCGAGCCGCGGGTGGCGCTCGGCGGCGCGATCGGCGTGGTGGGCATCGGCCTGCTGTTCTGGCCGGAGATCGCGGGCGCGGGCTTCAACGCGGCGGCGCTGAAAGGCCTGGGCCTCTGCGTGCTCGGCACTTTGTTCTTCTGCTCGGGCAACATGATCTCGACGGTGGTGCAGCGCCGGGGCGTGCCGCTTCTCTCCGCCACCGCCTGGGGCATGACCTATGGCTGCGCGGTGCTGCTGGCGCTGAACCTGTTGCGCGGCAACGTATTCATCATCGAGCCGACGCTGAAATATATTGGCTCGCTTCTGTATCTCGCCGTCGGCGCGTCGGTGCTGGCCTTCATGTCGTATCTCACCCTGCTGCGGCGTCTTGGGGCCGCGCGGGCGGGCTATGCCACGGTGCTGTTTCCCATTGTGGCGCTCACCGTTTCGACCCTGATCGAGGGCTATGTGTGGACGCCGCTTGCCGTGATCGGCGTCGTGCTGGCGCTTCTCGGCAACGTGCTCGTGCTGCGCAGGCCTGCTGCGAAAGCGTAATTACTCCGCGGCCAGCGGCGCCATCGTGCGGGTCGAGCCCAGGTTGTCGAGCGACTGCTTGATGTGAAAGCCTAAAGCGTCGGCGAGCGGATTCTCCTCGCCGCGGGCGCGGATCAGGCCGATCTTGCACGAGGGCAGGGCCGGGAAGCCGTCCGACGGGCCGAGAATCCGCATGCCGGGGCGCACCGCGCTCTCGGGCAGCACGGAGACGGCGAGGCCCGCCATGACCGCCGCGCCCACCGCGGTGGAATGCCAGCTCACATAGGCGATGCGGAAGGGCCGGTCGGCGCTCTCCAGCACCTCCGTGGCCGAGTGGCGCCAGTCGCAGCTCGGGCGGCCGAGCGCCAGCGGAATCGGGCTCTCCTCATGCACCCCGTGGCGCGCGGAGGTGACCCACAGCAGCTGCTCGATGCGCACGATCTCGGAGGGGCCGCGCCGGTCCACATGGGTGATGATCGCGAGATCGAGATCCCCGTGCTGGATGCGCTCGATCAGGTTCGTCGTCGGCTCGCACATCACCGTCACCTCGGCCTTCGGGTTGGAGCGCGAGAAGCGCGCCAGGATCTCGGGCAGGTAGCGGTCGGCGTAATCGTCGGGGAGGCCGAGGCGCACGCGGCCGGTGAGCTCGTGCTCGTTGAAGGACGCCATGCATTCGGCGTTCAAGCGCACGATCCGGCGGGCATAGTCGAGCAGGCGCTCGCCCTCGTCGGTGAGCTTCGACAGGCGTCCGTCGCGCTCGAAGATCGCCTTGCCGACGCGATCCTCCAGCCGCTTCATCTGCATGGAGACCGCGCTCTGCGTCTTGTGCACGATCTCCGCCGCGCGGGTGAACGACCCGGTATCCGCAATCGCCACGAAGGTCCGAAGCTGGTCAATGTCGAGCAGGTGCATGGCGTTTAGCCTCGTCATCAATAATCATGATGATACATATCTCAAACAATCGTTTCAAGTGATGGAATAAGCTGTGGTACAAGATTTTCGGGATATAAAATGTGTAACAAATTCAATTAGTTGCAGATTCTATATCCGATAGAACGTTCCATGGAACGCTTGGAACGCCCGCTGGAACGGCTGAAACGGTCGTTCCAACGGCGATAGATCGAATGTGAGAGCCAAGGAGACCCCCGATGAACCGGTCTGCATTATCGACGATGACCTTCTCAGGAATGGCTACTCTGGGTGTGTTCACCCGTGCGCTCTCGAATCTCGTCAAAGCCCTGCAGCACCGCCGAGAGGTCAAGAATCTCGCCGAGTTCGACGATCGGATGCTCGCGGATATCGGATTGACGCGCAGTGATGTGACGAGTGCGCTCGACGAGCCGCTTACGCGCAATCCGTCATGGGTGTTGGTTCGAAATACGGAGCGACATTCCCGTGCCGAAAGGCCGGATCAATCCGCCCGGCAGGTCCGACCCGTGGTTTCAATGGTGAGCCCGGTCAAGCGCTGCGCCTAAACCTTCTTGCCCTGGCCCTGCCAGGCATCGCTGAAGATCGATTGAAGGGACGCGAGATATTGCAACTGCATCTCGCGTCCCTTTTCTATCATCTCATCGAATGACGGCGAAGGGAGGGATTCTTCTTCCGGCGCCTGCGGAGGCGTCACTTTCAGAACGCTCGCCATCATGTCCTCGAACGGATTGGCATGCTTTTTCTCGGGCGCCGTTGCGGTCATCCATCCGGCCCAGAGATCCGCCCAAGGATTGGGGCTCTCAGGCTTGTCCTTGATATTGTCCTTCGAGGCTGCGAAGGACTGGATGGCGTGCGCGTGCGCAGTCATCCAATGCGCCATGCCTCCGGCCATGATGCCGGCGAGGATCGGCAGCAATTGCTGCATGGTCTCGGTACTGATGCCGGCATAGTCGGCAGCCTGATGGGCGACGCGACGGCTGATCTCATCGGAGCCGAAGAGCTGGTCCAGCAACCGTCGGCCTTCCTGCTGTGCTTGCTGCGAGAAAGAGTTGCCGGCCGATTGCCAGAAATTCTGATAGGCGCCGGTCATCATGGATTGGAAAAGGCGGGCTGGGTCGTTGGAGGCGGTGGCGTGCTGGAGCCCCATGGCGAAGGCCGGCATGAAGGCCGCCATAGTCTTCTGCGTCTGATCGCCTGAAAGGTTAAATTGCTGCGCGACAGAGGCCAGGGCTGCACTGGTCTGGGCTTGGCGCATCAGATCGAACCAGTTGAACATGGCAGCCTCCTTGAATGCGATACGCTACGGCTGAATTCTTACACGGCTGAAACAGCTTGCCTCTCCAAACGCCGAATTGTCCAGAACGCAGTGATGACCGCGGCGATCCCGAACACCACCGATCCGGCGCCGATCCCCACAAGCGCTCCCTTGGGGCCACCGATCTGTGCACCGAAATAGGCGAAGGGAATCATGCCGAGCGTCGCCCGGCCCCAGTTGAAGAAGGTGGAGAGCAGGGGATAGCCAAGGTTGTTGAACGAGGCATTCGCCACGAAGACGAGACTGATGAAAAACCAGATGAAGCCGCTGAGCTGGCAAAAGACCTGGACGATCTCGGCCGTTTCCGGTGGCGCGTTGAAAGCCTGCGTGAGCGGAACCTGCACGAGGAACAGGATGAGCCACACGGTGCTGACATAGACGATTGTGAAGGTCAGCGCGTCCTTGAGCGTCTGCTTCATGCGGTCATAACGCTGTGCTCCCCAGTTCTGCCCGAGCACGGGGCCGATGGCGCCGGCGAGCGCAAAGACGCCGGCGAAGGCGACAGGCGTAACCCGGTCGATGATGGCAGAAGCCGCAATCGCCTGGTCGCCGAACTGCGCCATCACGCCCGTGAAGAAGGCGTTGGCAACGGGAGCGGCGATATTGGTGAGGATGGCCGGAACCGCGATGGCGAAGAACGACCGCGCATCGGCGGCCATCGCTTTCCAATCCGGTCGAGCCAGAAGGTTGTGAGCACGGGTGAGATACAGGAAGCTCACATAGACATAGGCGACGCGCGCGATGTTGATGGTGAGCGCCGCACCGTTGGCCTTTAGGCCCAATCCGAAAATAAGAATCGGATCGAGGACAACAGTGACGGCCGCCACCGACAGGGTGGCATACATGCTGCGCTTGGCATCGCCTGCGGCACGCAAGACCGTGGAGAATGCCATGCCGATGGCCATGAAGATGTTCGTCGGCAATGCGATCCAGAGAAAGGCTTTCGCGACTTCATAGGCATCGTCACGTGCGCCGATCGTGCTCAGGATCAGCGGGAGCAGAGGCAGAATGATCAGGCTGACCACGGCCGCAACCGCCGCCATGAGAAGGCTGCAGGAGGTTGCCAATCGGCGCGCATCGTCGGGTCGTCGCGCGCCAAGAGCGCGCGAGACGAGCGCTCCGATGGGAATCATCAGGCCCACATTGATCGATACCGTGAAGAACATCACGACCGTGGCGAGGCCGACGCCGGCCGTCAGGCTCGGATCATTGAGCCAGGAAATGTAGAGGAGCGATACGAGATCGACGATGAAGATCGCAACGAGACCGGCTGCTCCCGTCCCTGTCATGACGAGGACGTGGCGCATGGTGGAGCCGACCACGAAACGTGGGGGCGCGCTCACCGCATCGGTCTTTTGCTCCGAAGGTTGAGCATCCATCACGACACGCCTTCGCCGAGGATGTCCCGCGTCTCCGGGCTGAGGGCTCTCGCTCTGCTCGTGGGAACAGTGAGCGGCTCCGGAGTGATCTTGGCGCCGACCACGAGCTCGGCACCGCCCATGGTGCCGACTTCCTTTTGCAGAATGAGGCGTGCGATATCGCGTTTGCGCACGTCGTTGGCCGCCGCTGCGGCCGCCTCCGGCTCGGTCCCGAGTTCCTCGAGCGCCGCACGCCCGAACACGATGGCGGATTCGAAGACCTCGCGGATCTGGTAGTCGACATCGTGATTCATCAGTTCGATCGCATGGATGCGATCGAAGGCGCGCACGAAGCTGCGGGCATTCTTGAAGTTCTCATGGATGATTTCGATGATCTTCATCATCGCTTCCTGATCGTCGATGCAGATGCAGATCATCTCGGCCTTCTCTGCGCCGGCCGCGCGCAGCACGTCGAGGCGGGTTCCGTCGCCGTAATAGACCTGGAGCCCGAAGCGCCCCGCATCGCGGATACGCTCGACATCCTTGTCGATCACGGTCGCTTCGATGCCCCGTGCCAGCAGAACCTGGTTCACGATCTGCCCGAACCGGCCGAAGCCGATCACGAGAACGCGGCTTTCGAGTTCGCCTTCATGACCTGCAAGTCCCTGCACGTCCGCTTGCTCCTCGCTCTCGCCCCGATTGGCGACCATCGTCTCGACAAAGGTCGACAGGAGCGGGCCGAGCAGCATGGTGATGGCGGCGAGCGCCGTGACCGGCTGCGCCTCGGCAGGAGACATGAGGCCGAGCGCCGTTGCGACAGGGAGAAGGACGAAGGCGAATTCACCTGCCGTGCACAACAGCGTTCCCGAGCGCAGGCCGTCGCGCCAGCTCGCGCCGAACAGCTTCGACAGAACGGTGATGAGGAGGGTTTTGCCGAGAACGACGGCAGGCGCTGCAATGAGCAGCAGTAGCCATTGCTCGCGAACGAGGGCAAGATCGATCGACATGCCCACGCTCATGAAGAACAGGCCGAGCAGCATGCCGCGGAAGGGCTCGATATCGGCTTCGAGCTGGTGGCGGAAATTCGATTCGGCGAGCAGCAGCCCGGCCAGGAAGGCGCCCATGGCCATGGAAAGCCCGACCTCCTGCATCAGCAGGGCGGCGCCGAGAACCACGAGGAGCGCAGAGGCCGTCATCACCTCACGGGCGCCGCTGCGGGCGAGGATGCGGAAGAAGGGATTGAGCCCATAGCGGCCGATCAGCACAACGACCGCGATGCCGAGGATCGCTTCGCCAACCGACAGGAGGCGGTCCATGAGGGAGCCTTGCTCCGTTGCCGCGCCAGAGGCCAGAAGCGGCAGGATGGCAAGAAGCGGGACGACAGACAGATCCTGGAACAGCAGGATCGCGAAGGAGCGCTGGCCGTAAGGCGTCTGCAGATCGTTCCTCTCGCCCAGCATCTGCAAGGCAATGGCCGTGGCCGAAAGCGCGACGGCGACACCTGTGACGAAGGAGGCATTAGGGGAGAAGCCGATGGCATAGGCCGCTGCGCCGAGACAGAGGGTCGTCACGGCCATCTGGGCGAACCCCAGGCCAAAGATGTCCCCTTTCATCTCCAGAAGATGAGACAGCTTGAGCTCAAGGCCGATGATGAACAGGAGCAGCACCACACCCAGTTCCGCGACCGTCGCGATAGTCTGCGGGTCCTCCACCAAGCTCAGGCCCGACGGGCCGATGGCGACACCGGCGGCAAGATAGCCCAGGACGGCACTCAGACCCAGAAGGCGGAAAATAGGCACGGCAACAACGGCCGCTCCGCAGAAGGTCAGGATGGGTGGAAGGAAGCTGACGTGGGAAGCGGTGGAGGTCATGAGCGATCAGGGGAAATGAAGGGCTGTTTCACCTTATCTAGGGATTCTTAAGGGCAAGAGCGAGCATTTCTTGACCAGAATAGCTCCGCTTCGTGCCTCATCGCACAAGGTTGGGAATGGCAAGCGCATTCCCTCCCCCTTGCGGGGAGGGGTAGGGGTGGTCCGACCGGGTGAAACCCTTCCCGTCATGGCCGGGCCCGTCCCGGCCATGACGATGCTGAAAAGCGCTTTGCTTCACACAATCGGGATCACCGGCACAAGGCCGGTGATGACGTGGTATGGGAAAGCATCGCCAGCGATTATCCAGCTCAATGCTCTGACTTTACGACCCCCACCCTCAATCCCTCCCCGCAAGGGGGAGGGAAAAGGGCGTTTCTCGAGGCCATTCCCGCCGCGAAACTGCGTCGCTCCCGCTTGACAGGAGGGGTCTCGTCTCGCCACATCGCCAGATCATGACGAAGCCTTCTCTCGACATCCTGCTCTGTGCCCCGCGTGGCTTCTGCGCCGGGGTCGTGCGTGCCATCGATGCGGTCGAGAAGGCGCTCGCGATTCATGGGGCGCCGGTCTACGTGCGCCACGAGATCGTGCACAACAAATATGTCGTGGAAAACCTGAAGCGGAAGGGCGCTGTCTTCGTCCGAGAACTCGACGAGGTGCCCGACACGAAGGCTCCGGTGATCTTCTCGGCCCACGGGGTCCCCAAGTCCGTGCCGGAGGCCGCGCAGGCCCGCAACCTCTTCGGGATCGACGCCACCTGTCCTTTGGTGACCAAGGTGCATCGGGAGGCGCAGGTCCACCACAAGCGCGGCCGTCACATCATCCTGATCGGTCATGCGGGCCACCCGGAGGTGATCGGCACCATGGGGCAATTGCCCGAAGGGGCGGCTACCCTGGTCGAGACCGTGGACGACATCGCCCGGCTGGAGCCCGCCCATCCCGACAATCTCGCCTTCGTCACCCAGACGACCCTTTCCGTCGACGACACCCAGGACATGGTGGACGCGCTGAAGGAACGGTTCCCCTCCATCGTCGGGCCGCACAAGGAAGACATCTGCTACGCCACCACGAACCGCCAGGGGGCGGTCAAGCGCGTGGCGCCCCAGGTGGACGCCATGATCGTGGTGGGCTCGCCCAACTCCTCCAATTCGCAACGTCTGCGCGAGGTCGCCGAGCGGGAGGGCTGTCCCCTGGTGCGGCTGATCCTGCGCGCCGAGGACATCGACTGGTCTCTCTTCGGCAATGTCCGCAGCCTCGGCATCACCGCCGGCGCTTCCGCGCCCGAGATCCTCGTCGAGGAGATCATCGACGCCTTCGCCGAGCGCTACGAGGTCTCGGTCGAGAGCGTGTCGACGGCGGATGAGAGCGTGTTCTTTCCTTTGCCTCGCGAGCTTCGTGAGCAGGCGGCGGAGTAAGCGGTGGCAGTCTATACGGAAGTCAGCGACGAGGAGCTCTCGGCCTTCCTCGAAACCTACGATATCGGCACGGTGCTGTCCTACAAGGGCATCGCCGAGGGCGTGGAGAACACCAATTATTTCCTCCACACCACGAAGGGCTCCTACATCCTCACCCTCTACGAGAAGCGGGTGCGGGAGGACGATCTGCCCTTCTTCCTCGGCCTGATGCAGCATCTGGCCCTGAAGGGACTCAACTGTCCGCTACCGGTCAACAACCGCCGGGGCGAGCCTCTCGGTCGCGTGGCTGGGCGGCCTGCCGTGATCATCACGTTTCTCGAAGGCATCGCGGTCCGCCGTCCCACGGCGCAGCATTGCGGGGCGCTTGGCGCAGCGCTCGCGAAACTGCACCTCGCTGGACAGGATTTCGCCATGCAGCGGCCCAATGCGCTTTCACTCGAGGCCTGGGCGCCGCTCTTCGCACAGGCCGAGGCCCAGGCCGACACGGTGTCGCCCGGCCTCGCCGAGCGCACGCGGCGGGAGCTTGCAAGTCTGCACGAGTCCTGGCCGCGCGACCTGCCCTCCGGCATCATCCACGCGGATCTGTTCACCGACAACGTGTTCTTCATCGGCGCCGAAGTGTCGGGGCTGATCGATTTCTATTTCGCCTGCACAGATGCCTTCGCCTACGACGTCGCCATCTGCCTCAACGCATGGTGCTTCGAGATCGATGCCTCGTTCAACCTCACCAAGGGTAGGGCAATGCTGGCGGGCTACCAATCCGTGCGCCGGCTCGAGCCGCAAGAAGTCGAGGCCCTACCGACCCTCTGCCGCGGTTCGGCCATGCGCTTCATGCTGACGCGCCTCGTGGACTGGCTCAACGTGCCGCCGGGTGCGCTGGTGAAGCCGAAGGATCCGTTGGAATACGACCGCAAGCTCAACTTCCACCGCCATGTGAAACACGCCCGCGAATACGGACTCGAAGCATGAGCGGCCCGGAGCGCGTGATGATCTACACGGACGGCGCTTGCTCGGGAAATCCCGGGCCGGGCGGCTGGGGCGCGATCCTGTTCTTCAAGGGCAGCGAGAAGGAGATCTCCGGCGGGGAGGCTCACACCACCAACAACCGCATGGAAATTCGCGCCGCCATCGAGGGTTTGAACGCCCTCAAGCGGTCCTGCGCCGTCGATCTGTTCACGGATTCGCAATATGTGCGCCAGGGCATCACGCAATGGATGCACAATTGGAAGCGGCGCGGCTGGCGCACCGCCGACAACAAGCCGGTGAAGAACGAGGATCTGTGGCGGGAACTCGACGAAGCCGCGTCACGGCATGATGTCGCTTGGCACTGGGTGAAGGGTCACGCGGACGATCCGACCAATATCCGCGTCGATGAACTCGCCGTTGCGGCGATGAAGCCCTTCAAGAAGCAGGGCCAGAGGGCGAGAGCTTAGCCCTCTGGTTTCTTAACGCGAAGGATCAAAGATCCTTCATGATGTTCTCGGCGCCGGAATGCTGCGCCTTGGAGGGTGCATCCTCCACATTGACCGCTTTCACCACACCGTCGTCGACGACCATGGAATAGCGCTGCGAGCGCGTGCCGAGGCCGAATCCCGAGCCGTCCATGGACAGGCCGATGGCCTTGGCGAAATCGGCATTGCCGTCGGACAGAAACTCGATGCCCTCGGCGCTGGAGGCCTTGCCCCAGGCTTCCAGAACGAAGACGTCGTTGACCGAGGTCACCAGGATGGAATCCACGCCCTTGGCCTTGATCTCGTCCTTCTTCTGCACGTAGCCCGGCAGGTGATTGCGATGGCAGGTCGGGGTGAAGGCGCCGGGCACGGCGACGAGAACCACCTTGCGGCCCTTGAACAGATCGTCGGTAGTTTTGGCCACGGGTCCGTCCGGCGTCATGATGCGGAAGGTGACCTGGGGAAGGCGTTCTCCAACCTGGATGGGCATGGGCTTAGTACTCCGAAGGGATGCCGTAATGCCTCTTCCCTAGCGCGGCTGGCCGTTGCCGTCGAGGCTGATCTCCGTCTCGACGGACTTGTCACCGGCCACCAGAGTCAGGCGAAGGGGAACCGGGCCTGAAGCATCCTTGGGCTTTTCCTCCACGGTCACGGTAAAGCGGTTCGCATCATCGGGCAGGGAAGTCGAGAGATACCAGCTCTCCGGACCCTCGGCGAAGAGGGAAGGTTTCATGCCCCCCGGAGCGCGCACCGTGACGGAATAGGCGGGCTTGTCCTGGGTCACGGGCTCGACGGAGAGGACGGACAAATCGGCCTGCGCGCCCAGCGCCTGCGGGCGCGGCACCTTCGCCAGAGCGGCTTCGATGGCGCTGCGTTCCGGGCCGTCCTTGGTCAGGTCCAGGGTCAGATCGGCGCGGGCCGGGATGCAGATATCCTTGCAGACCCCGTATTCGGCGGAAAGGACAAGCTTGACCGGCTTGTCCTTCTCCTTGGCCTTCACGAGAACCGGCAGCACGACTTTCTTACCGTAGACATAGGCGACGCCCGCGGCATCCATGTGCCGGTAGGGGGCAGGATAGCGGACCTCGGTGCTGGCCACGTTCTCGGACCCCGACCAGTCGAATCGGGGCGGCAGGCCGGAATCGCCCGGGTTGCGCCAATAGGTCTTGAACCCCTTGTCGAGGGTGATCTCGATGCCGGCGAGCCATACCTCGCCTTGCTCACCGCCCGAGATCAGGCGGGCGCGGGAATTGAAGCCCTGGGACGCAGCGGACGGGTTGAGGGGTTGCGCGGCAATCGCGGTAAAGGACAAAATCAAAAAAATCGCAGCCGAAATGGCGCGGAGCATGAATGCCATGGAACTGACACCTCCCTGACGCGCTTCCCTTATGCATTTATCTTCGGGCCCGCCATCCACGATCCTGTGATTGGGCGGTGCGTCCGGCAAGGCAGAATTTAGGATATGGGCTCGCAGCTTCCTCCCTACGATACCGAATCCCCTTACCTGGACGGGCAGGTCCTCGTCGCCATGCCGGGCATGATGGACGAGCGCTTCGCGCGATCGGTCATCTATATCTGCGCTCATTCGGCGGAAGGGGCGATGGGGATCGTCCTCAACCGGCCTGCCGCCAATCTGAACATGCCGGATCTGCTGGTGCAGCTCGAGATCCTTCCCGAACCGGAACGGATCCGGCTGCCACAGAAGGTGGGCAACATGCAGGTGCTGATGGGCGGGCCCGTGGAGACGAGCCGGGGCTTCGTCCTCCATTCCCCGGATTTCCACCTTGCCCAGTCGACCCTGCCTATCGATGACAGCATCTGCTTGACCGCGACCATCGACATCCTGCGCGCCATCGCCCGCGGTGACGGGCCGGAGAAGGCAGTGCTGGCGCTGGGCTACGCCGGCTGGGGCGCCGGGCAGCTCGAGATGGAGCTTCAGGCCAATGGCTGGCTCAACTGCCCGGCCGATGCGGAGCTGATCTTCAACACCGCCGCCGATCTGCGTTACGAGATGGCCCTGCGCGGGATCGGGATCGAGCCGGCCATGCTGTCCATGGAAACCGGCCACGCCTGAATATTGATGACTTAGGCCGCGGCCGGGGCTGCGCCGACGAGCTGGCGGGCCTGCAGCGTCGACATCGGCTCTCCGAAGACGGGACCCTGCGCATATTCGCAGCCGAGCTGGTAGAGCTCGATGGCTTCCGATTCGCTCTCCGCTCCTTCAGCCACAATCGCCATGCCGAGTTCATGCGCCATCTTGACGATGGAGCGCAGGATGACCGGTTTCCCGGAGGCCATCAGGCGCACGAAGGATTCATCCACCTTGATCGTGTCGAAGGGGAAGCGCTGCAGGTAGGAGAGGGCGGAATAGCCCGTTCCGAAATCGTCGAGCGAGAGACCAGCTCCTAGATCGCGCAGGCGCGTGAGCATCTGGGCCGAATATTCCGGATTCTCCATCACGAGGCTCTCGGTCATCTCGATCTTGAGCGTGCCCGGGATGACACCGGTGCGGGCGATGACCGTCTTCACGTCCTGGAGTAGATCGTGGCGCAGCAGATGCTGGCTCGACATGTTGACGCTGGCGAAGATCGGCGGTTCGACCTCGAGCGCGTTCTGCCACGCGGCGAGTTCGCGGCCTGTCTGCTCCAGCAGGAAGACGCTGAGCTTGATGATGAGGCCGGTCTCTTCGGCGATCGACATGAAGTCTTCGGGCCCGATGCGACCGAGACGCGGGTGATCCCAGCGCAGCATGGATTCGAAGCCGGCGATGGTCCGATCTTCCAGGCGCACGATGGGCTTGAACAGCACCTTCATCTCGTTGCGGTCGAGAGCGTGGCGAAGGTCGGTCTCCATCGTGAAATGATCGCTGCGATCCGAGCGCATGGTGGGCCGGAAGACCTCGATCCGGTCGCCGCCGTGGCGCCTTGCATGGGCCATGGCGATCTCGGCATTTCGCAGCACCTCTTCGCGCCGCGCGGCGATCTGCGGATCGTAGAGGGCAATACCGATGGAGGCAGTGAGGAAGATCTCGCGCTCGGCATAGGTGAAGGGCGTCGTCACGACGCGCCGGACCATGTCGGCAAAGGAGATGATGCGATCCGGTTCGCGCTCGGAGAGCAGGATGATCGCGAATTCGTCGCCCGAAATGCGCGCCAGGGTATCCTGGGGCTTCAGCAGGCGGCTCAGGCGGCGGGACAGCGTGAGCAGCACCGAGTCGCCGGCCGCATAGCCGGCCGAAGCATTCGCGTCCTTCAGCTTGTCGATGTCGATGACGAGAACAGTAGGACGCAGGGAATCATCCTGGCTGGCGAAGGTCAGGGCCGCTTCCAGCCGGTCGTAGAAAAGCTGTCGGTTCGGCAGGCTCGTCAGGTTGTCGTGTACGGCATCGTGCAGCAGACGTTCTTCGGCGGTCTTGATGTCCATCACGTCCGAAAGCGTACCGACGATGCGCAGCACCTCGCCGTCCGACCCGATCACCGGACGCGCCCTGAGGCGGAACCAGTGATGCGCGCCGGAGGCCGAGCGCAGGCGGAAATCCTGAGTCAGGCGGCCGCGACGCTGCTCGATCACCGCGTCGAGGGCGAGCCGGTAGCGGTCCTTGTCGAAGGGATGGATCAGATCGAGCCAAGCGGAAGCCGGGCCTTCGAGCGAGCCGCGCTTGAGCCCGAGCTGGTGCTCGACCTCCGGGCTGACGAAGATGTTGTCGGAAACCACATCCCAGTCGAACACGATATCGCCGGCACCGGTCAGGGCAAGCGCCCGGCGTTCCGTGTCGTTCATGAAGCCGCGCGTGAACGCGCCGCCGGCAAAGGCGTGCTGCAGGACCGTGAAGCCGATCAGCATGACCACCAGAACGAGCCCGCCGACGAGGGCCGGGGGGACGAGATCCGACGAGAGCTGACCCACGACCGTGAAGCTCGCCGCCGTCACCCAGGTCACCAGGAGAAGCCAGGTCGGAACGAGCATGACCGCGCGGTCATAGCCATGCGTTGCCAGATAGATCACGAGCACGAAGCCGATACCGGCCACGGCTGCAATCGATATGCGCGCCACACCCGAGGCGACCGGCGGATCGACGATGGCGAGCGCCACCATGGCGCCGAGGAACACCAGCCAGAAGGCCGTCACGTGGCTGTAGCGCACGTGCCAGCGGTTGAGATTGAGATAGGCGAAGAGGAAGACGAGAAGCGTCGCCGCGAGCACCGCCTCGGCACCGGCGCGATAGATCTGTTCCGTCGCTTCGGTGATGGGGAAGATGCGCTGGAAGAAGCCGAAATCGATACAGGCATAGGCCAGCACCGCCCAGGCCAGAGCCGCGGCTGCTGGGAAGATCAGCGCACCCTTCACTACGAAGACAATGGTGAGGAAGAGGGCGAGCAGGCCCGCGATGCCGATGATGATGCCTTTGTAGAGGGTCAGCCCGTTGACGCGATCCTTGTAGGCGTCCGCGTCCCAGAGATGGAGCTGGGGCAGGTTGTTGGAGCGCAGCTCCGCCACGAAGGTGACGGTCGTTCCCGGATCGAGGGTGATGAGGAAGATATCCGCATCCTCGCTGTCGTCGCGGTCGGGTCTGATGCCCTGGCTGGCCGTGATCGCCGCGATGCGGGTCGCGCCGAGGTCCGGCCAGAGAACGCCGGAGCCGGTGAGCCGGAAATGCGGAGCGACCAGGAGGCGGTCCACCTGCTCGTCGGTGTCGTTGGTGAGCGCGAAGACGATCCAGTCCGGCCGGGTGCCGGCCTCGCGGGCCTTCACGGCGATGCGGCGGACGATGCCGTCGCGCCCCGGCGCGGTCGAAATCCGGATCTCGTCCCCGTCCGAGTTGTAGCGCTCGATGGCCGGGGTGAGGTCGATGGCCTTCATCTTCGGGTCGACGCGAACGGATTCCACCGCCCAGCTCGACGACGGTAAAGCCAGCCCCAGGAAGATCGTCAAAAGAAGGGTTATGGCGAAAGATACGATCCGCAATGCTTCGGTCTTTCGTCCGGTACTAAAACAATGGAACAGGATTGGTACCGGTCAGGAGGCTTGAGGGCAAGGCGGAGCCGGAGAGGCTCCCCACTTGTCCGCAGGACTCATTGATTATTGTTACTAGAGCATCGGACCCAAAAGTGGATTGCACTTTTGGGTTGTATCCGATGCCCCATCTCTAATGTGCGCATCGTTTGGCGCGGAAAACCGGGGGCACTTTTCCGCACGATGCGCAAGGTGGCCATGAGGCCGGTTTGCGGCGGGATTAGGGAGAATCAGCCGTGATCATAGGGAAGGGGTGGCGGAAAATTCAGCCACGTAGCCCCGAGGCGATGGCATCCAGAGGCGGCAGGTCCTTGATGGGGCCGATGGCCGCCAAGGTCGGAGCACCCTGCAGAAGCCGGCGTCCCGCTTCGCGGACATGGCCCACCTCGAGGGCATCGACCTTCCTGACGATCTCCTCGCTCGCCACCACGCGTCCCCAGGACAGAAGCTGGCGGGCCACGCGCTCGATCCGGCCGCCTGGGGTCTCAAGGGCCGTGAGGAGGGCCACCTTCATCTGCGCCTTGGCGCGCACGAGTTCGACCTCACTGATGTCGCGGGTTGCCTGCTCCATGCAGGCGAGCGTCACGTCCATCAGCTCGCGCACGTCCGAGCCCGCCGTTCCCGCGCCGATGCCGAAAAGGCCGCAATCGGAGAAGGGCCAGTGGAAGGAATCGATGGAATAGGCGAGGCCGCGAGTTTCGCGCACCTCGTGCCAGAGACGCGAGGTCAGCCCGCCGCCAAGCATGTGGGCGAAGAGGTGAACGGCGTAATAGCCGGGATCCTTGAACGAAAGGCCCGGCAGGCCCAGCACGATATTGGCCTGTTCGAGTTTCCGCGAAATTCGCCGCTCGCCGCCCGTGTACCGCCCCGATTCCGGCTGTTGCGGGGTGACGGCCGGCATTCCGCCGAAGAGGCGTTCCGCCATGTCGACGATCTGGGCATGCTCCACGTCGCCTGCTGCGGCCAGAACCATCTTGCCGGGCGTGTATTCACGGGCGAGGAAGGCGCGGATCGTCGCCTCGTCGAAGCTCTTGATCGTGTCAGGCGTGCCGAGGATTGGACGTCCGACCGCCTGGCCCGAGAACGCCGTTTCCATGAAGGCATCGTAGATCAGGTCATCCGGCGTGTCCTCGACGGCGGCATATTCCTGCAGGATCACGCCTTTCTCGCGCGCGAGCTCGCCGGCATCGAAGGTGGAATTGATCAGGATGTCACCCAAGACATCGAGCGCGACGTCCACGTTCTCGCCAAGAACGCGGGCCGTGTAGCTCGTATATTCGACGCTGGTCGCGGCGTTGATGTCGCCGCCCACATTCTCGATGTCCTCGGCGATCTGGCGCGCAGAGCGGCGCGCCGTGCCCTTGAAGGCCATATGCTCGATGAGGTGGGACAGGCCATGCTCATGGGCCTGCTCATGCCGCGAGCCGGTGCCGACCCAGACGCCGAGCGTCGCAGTGGCGATCTCGGGCATGCGTTCGGTCGCCACCATCAGGCCGTTGGACAGGGTGGAGATGTCGACCCGCTTCTCGCGGACGAAATGCTGATTCATGCGGCAGCGCCTTTGACCGCCCGCGCGCGCTCGCGGATGAAGCGCTCGACCGCAGTCTGGTCGTTGGGGAGAACCGTGAAGCTCTCCTTGCGCTCCATCAGATCAGCCATGTGCGGCGGAAGTGCGGGGCGAATGCCCGTCGCGCGCTCGACTGCATCTGGAAATTTCGCGGGATGAGCCGTGGACAGGGCGACGACAGGGACTTCAGGATTCTCTTTAAGCAGAGCGCGTCCGGCGCGCGTGCCGACGGCGCTGTGCGGATCGAGCACGTAGCCGGTGGCGCGATAGGTCTCGGCCATCTCCGCGACGACGTTGTCTTCGTTCACGGCGGCGGCCGAGAATTCCTTGCGGATGCGTGCGAGCGGCTCCGCATCGATGGCGAAGGCGCGCGATTGGTTGAGGCTCGCCATGAGGCGGCGGACCGCCTCCCCGTTGCGGCCGTAAGCCTCGAACAGCAGCCGCTCGAAATTGGACGAGATCTGGATGTCCATGGACGGTGAGGTCGTAGGCTGCACGCCCTTGATCTTATAGGAACCGGAGCCGAGCGTGCGGGCCAAAATATCGTTGGCATTGGTGCCGATCATCAGCCGTTCGATGGGAAGGCCCATGCGCTTGGCGACCCAGCCGGCGAGGATGTCGCCGAAATTGCCGGTGGGCACGGAGAAGGACACTGGCCGGTGAGGGGAGCCCAGCGCAACGGCGGCGGTGAAGTAATAGACGGCTTGAGCGGCGACGCGGGCCCAGTTGATCGAGTTCACGCCCGAGAGCTGCAGCTCGTCGCGGAAGCGGGCATGGTTGAACATGGCCTTCACCATGTTCTGGCAATCGTCGAAATTGCCCTCGACTGCCAGCGCATGCACGTTCGGTGAGGCGACCGTCGTCATCTGCCGCCGCTGCACGTCGGAGACGCGGCCGTGCGGGTAGAGGATGAAGATGTCGACCTGATCGAGACCCTTGAAGGCCTCGACGGCGGCGCTGCCGGTATCGCCGGATGTTGCGCCGACGATGGTGGCGCGGGCGCCGCGGGCTTTGAGCACATGGTCCATGAGGCGGCCCAGAAGCTGCATCGCCACGTCCTTGAAGGCGAGCGTGGGGCCGTGGAAGAGTTCGAGCACGAACAGGTTGTCGCTAAGCTGCGTCAGCGGGCAGACGGCGGCGTGCCGGAACGAGGCATAGGACTCATCGATCATCCGGCCGAGCGCGGCCTCGGGAATGTCGCCGTCGACCAGCGGACCGAGTACGGCTTTCGCAACCTCGGCATAGGGCTTGCCGGCAAAGCCGCGGATCGTGTCAGTGGAGAGGGTCGGCCAGCTTTCCGGCAGGTAGAGGCCTCCGTCGCGGGCGAGACCGGTCAGCAGGGCATCGGCGAAACCGAGCGCCGGGGCTTCCCCCCGGGTCGAGACATGGAGCACGGTGGATCTCCTGGAAATTCGGCCGGACATTAGGTGCCGCGACCGGTCACGGCAAGCCGCATCCGGTCGCAGATCTCATGGTTTTATCCGAGCCATTGCATAGGCATCGACGAAGGCACCGGCCCGGAAGGCGAATTCCCGGTGCGTGCCCTCGGTCTCGAACCCGTGACGCTTGTAGAGTGCGATGGCCGGCGCGTTGTCCACATAGACCGTGAGCTCGATCCGGCGCAGGTTCAGCCAGTCGTCGGCGATCATGATCAGTTCGCGCAGCAGCCTCGAGCCGATGCCCTGGCCGTGGAAGTCGTCGTGCAGGCCCATGCCGAGATAGGCGACGTGGGAGCGCCGGCCCTGGAGACGCTCGAAACCTCCGTTGCCGATGATCCGGCCGTCCCTCTCGACCACGAGGCTGACATTGCCCGGGGCCATATTCTCCAGCCATTTCCGGGTCGCCTCCGGTGTCTGATGAGGCAGGCGTAGGGTGCCCCAGCGATAACCGGGCATATTTCCCAGCGCCGCAATTCCCTCGCAATCGGTGGGGCGCGCCGCTCGGATGATGATGTCGTCGGCGGGACTGGGTGGATGCGTGGCTTCTTGGGTGTTCATGTCGCTCTCCTTTGGATGGGCGGAGGCGAACCGAACCTTTGGAAAAGCCCTGCTCGTCTCCGCAGGGCTTTCGGGAAAATGCTTAGGCTTGTCGGACGCGCAAAGCCTCTCCCGTACGCCCTGCAAGGCGCATCGTGAGATGGGTTACGGTCGTCATGAGCGTGAACATGACAGGTATGGTACAGTGGCTAGGACGATAAGCCAAGCTCGCTATGTCCGGAGGTGCCGATCCCATGCGCATGACCCGGATCGACTGGATCCTGCTTCCCCTTCTGGTCGGCGTGCTGGCGGGCGTGGTCTTGGGCGCGTTCCTGCTTGCCGGTTTTATCGGCCTGGGCGTTCTCGGCCTCATCGTCGGCGTCATGGCCCAGCGCATCGAACTTGAGAAGGATGGTGCCACCAGCAACGACATGACGACCTCGCTCTATGCCCAGCAGATCAAGGCCCAGGAGAACATGACCCGCGCCGAGCGGGCGGAGCGGAGGGCGGAGAATGAGGCGCTTCTGAAGGTGCTGTTCGTCGCCAAGGTCGTCAGCGCCGGGCTGATCATCCTCGGCTTCGGCTTCTTCGTCCTATTCCAGCTCGACTGATTCCGGCCCCTTCAGCCGGCGCCAAGCGAAGGCGGCGAAGACGCCGATCAGGGTGAGCGCGATGCCGAACCAGGTGATCGCATATTGCAGATGGTTGTTCGGCACGGTGAGCGGGGTCTGCCCGCCGCGCGGCCAGCCGCCCGGATTGGGGCTCGCATCCGCGTCGATCAGGAAGGGTGCGACACGCTCGAGCTTGTGGGCCGCGGCGATCCCTTGAGGATCGCGGGCGAACCACTGATTCTTGGCGGGGTCGTCGTTCGGCGTGAAGGGGTTGCGGGGCTCGGGCGCACGCACGAGGCCGGTGATCGTCACCTCGCCCTGGGGCTGGCTTTCAGGCCGGCGGGCCGGGTCGCGCAGATCCGTGGGCACGAATCCCCGGTTGATCATCACGATGGCGCCGGTTGCGAGCTTCAGGGGCGTGATCAGGTAATAGCCCTGGATCGGCGCGCCTTGGCGCTCGCCGGGGGCGAGGCCGTAAACGGGGGCTTCGAACTCATGCAGGAACGTGCCGATCACGCGCGCCTTGCGGAACTCGTCCTGGTCCGCGCGCCAGGTGGCCCAGTCCGACTCTGGGACGATGGCGCCGGGATCGCCATAGGCGCGGGTCTCGATCTGCGCGATCAGGTCTTCCTTCCAGGCCTTGCGCTGGAGCTGCCAGGTGCCGAGACCGATCAGGATGGCGAGTGCGACGAGCGCCGCCAGACCGGGAAGGATCAGCGAGCGGCCATTGTGGGTCGAGGCCGTCACTTCCGGAAGCGCCCTTCCTCGGCCTTGTGGTGGTACTGCAGGTTCACGAGAACGCCCTTGAGCGGCCGGACGAGGACAAGGCTCAGGATGATGCTCAAGGCCGTCCACATGACGAGGTGGAGCCAGATCGGCGGGGAATAGGCGAACTCGGCCCAGAGGGCGAGGGCCACCACCACGATGCCGACGAAGGACATGACGAAGAAGGCCGGGCCGTCGCCCGTATCGGCAAAGGCAAGGTCGAGGCCGCAGACCTCGCATTTCGGCTGAACCTTCAGATAGCCCTGGAACAGATGTCCCTTGCCGCAGCGGGGGCATAGGCCCTTGAGGCCGGTGGTGATCGGCGAGGGGGCGGAAGGATCGCGGGCCACGGCTTTTCTCCAGAAGCTTACCGGTCAACGAACTCCATGGTCGATGGTGCCGTGGAGTCCAAATGCAAAGGGCGGCTTTTGAAGCCGCCCCTGCTCGATCGTATTGCGGTGAGCGGGGTCAGTGACCGCCGCCGGCCACGGGGCCGCCATAGCCCCACACATAGATGGCGGCGAAGAGGAACAGCCACACAACATCGACGAAGTGCCAGTACCAGGCGGCGAATTCGAAGCCGAGATGCTGCTTGGGCGTGAAGTCGCCGCGATAGGTGCGCAGCAGGCAGACGGCCAGGAAGATCGTGCCGATGATCACATGCGCGCCGTGGAAGCCCGTCGCCATGAAGAAGGTGGCGCCGTAGATGTTGCCTTTGAAGCCGAAGGCCGCATGGCTGTACTCGTAGGCCTGAACGAAGCTGAACAAGAGGCCCAGGATCACCGTGAGCCACAGGCCCGCCTTGAGGCCCTGGCGGTCGTTCTCCAGAAGCGCATGGTGCGCCCAGGTGACCGTGGTGCCGGAGGTGAGCAGGATCAGGGTGTTGAGGAGCGGCAGGTGCCAGGGATCGAAGGTCTCGATGCCCTTCGGGGGCCACACGCCGCCGAGCGCTTCGACGCGCGCGTAGAGCTGCGGATCGCCGGCATAGAGAGCGGCATCGAAATAGGCCCAGAACCAGGCGGCGAAGAACATCACCTCGGAGGCGATGAACATGATCATGCCGTAGCGGTGGTGAAGCTGAACCACGCGGGTATGGAAGCCGGTATTGGCTTCCTTCACGACGTCGGTCCACCAGCTCAGCATGGTGTAGAGCACGCCGATGATGCCCGCGCCGAAGATGAAGGGGCCGAGATGCATCCCGGCGATGGTCAGGGCTTTCCACCAGGTCACGAACCCTGCCGCCATCAGGAAGGCACTGACCGCGCCGATGAGCGGCCACGGACTCGGTTCAAGAATGTGGTAGTCGTGGTTCTTGGCGTGGGCCTCGGCCATTTCGTGTCGTCTCCGTGCCTCGAATGTGAACTCGCTTTAAGACGTTTCCGCCCAGCTTGTCACGTCCCTTATTGAGCAATGGGTTTGGTGGATGATGTCGCCTCCGCCACCGGCCGGCCCCCCTTGGAGGGGAAGTAGGTGTAGGAGAGGGTGAGGGAGGTCAGGTCCTTCACGTCGGCGTCCTGCACGAGGCGGGGGTCGACGTAGAACACGACCGCTGATTCCAGGGTCTCGCCCGGCTGCAGGGTCTGCTCTGTGAAGCAGAAGCATTCGAGCTTGGAGAAATAGGTGCCGGCCAGATCCGGCTGCACGTTGTAGGTGGCAATGCCGGTGCTGGGCTTATCACCCGCATTGGTGACCTTGTAATAGACCGTCGTGGTCTCGCCGAGCTTGACCTTGACCTCGGGCTTTTCCGGCGAAAAGCGCCAGTTCAGGCCGGGCGCGACATTGGAGTCGAAGCGAACGGCAATCGTCCGGTCCATGACCTCCGAGCCGTTCTCGTCGCGGACGATCGGGGTGCCGCCGAAGCCGGTGACCTTGCAGAAGAGATCGTAGAGCGGCACGGAAGCATAGGCGAGGCCGACCATTCCCACGACGACGCCGACGCAGGCGAAGGCCGTACGGTGCATCTTGCGCTGGAGATTGGATGTTTCAGCCATCGGTTCTATCTCAGGTTCAATCTCACATGGGGCGCTGCATGACGCCCGGTCCGAGCTTCGCGATCGTAACCACGTAGAAAATCAGGACGAGAGCACCGAGAACGAGCGCCAGAGCGAGCGAACGCTTGCGACGCCGCTTCTG
The DNA here is from genome assembly GCF_055792825.1 of Microvirga sp. GN3. Lineage (NCBI taxonomy): Bacteria > Pseudomonadati > Pseudomonadota > Alphaproteobacteria > Hyphomicrobiales > Methylobacteriaceae > Microvirga > Microvirga sp. GN3. The sequence goes on along the minus strand of NZ_JBVVAK010000008.1, from coordinate 108,840 downwards.
TTCCTCGGTCGTCAGGCTGTGAGGGGCTTTGTTATCCGCCATTCGATCACCCAAAGACCGGCCGGAAGAAGCCGAAGCCATGCTCCGCGAGAAGCGTTGCGAAGAGCAGGAAGAGATAAAGGATCGAGAAGCCGAAAAGCTGCTGAGCCACCCGCATGGCAGGCTCGCCTTGGCGCAGGCGATAGACCTGCACGGCGAGCGCCAGCATGCCGAGGCCGCCGATCGTCGCGATAATGGCATAGGCCAGTCCGCCGAAGCCGAGAGCCACCGGAGCGAGACCGAGCGGGACGAGCAGAACGGTATAGGCGAGGATCTGGAAGCGCGTGGAATCGGGGCCGGCGACGTTCGGCATCATGGGAATGCCGGCGCGCTCGTAGTCGCCCGACTTCACCAGGGCGAGCGCCCAGAAGTGCGGTGGCGTCCACATGAAGATAATCGCGAACAGCACGATGCTGTCCCAAGCGACGTGGCCGGTGACGGCAGCCTGCGCGACGATCGGGGGGAGGGCGCCGGCCGCACCGCCGATGACGATGTTCTGCGGCGTCGAACGCTTCAGCCACATGGAATAGATGACCACGTAGAAGAAGATCGTGAAGGCGAGCAGCCCGGCCGCGAGCCAGTTGCTGACGAGACCGAGAATGATCACCGAGCCGACGGAGAGCGTCACGCCAAAGGCCAGAGCCTCGCCCGGCTGGATCTTGCCGGCCGGAATCGGACGCTTGCGCGTGCGGGTCATCACGGCGTCGATATCCGCATCCCACCACATGTTCAGGCAGCCGGAGGCTCCGCCGCCGACGGCGATCATCAGAAGCGATACGAAAGCCACGACCGGGTGAACATTCGGATGACTCACGACCATGCCGACCAGTGCCGTGAACACGACAAGAAACATCACGCGCGGCTTGAGAAGAGCGAAGAAGTCGGACACGTCACCCTGCGAGAGGCCTGCCGTGGCAAGGTGCTCTGCTTGGGTTTCGGTCAAACTGTTCGACATGGTGCTCATAACTGATTGATCTTCCGAAATGCCGGGACGAGGCCAAAAAGGCCTGTGGATTGTCGGCTCCTCGCCGGAAGGCTTGAAATCGCAAGCCCTCTGGGGAGGAGCGGGCGGCGCGGTGCCGCCCACTCGTTTCATTTAGTGCCCGGTATCGACGACGCGGGGCAGCGTCTCGAACTGGTGGTACGGAGGCGGAGAGGACAGGGTCCATTCCAGCGTCGTCGCACCCTCACCCCACGGATTGTCGGCAGCCTTCTCCTTGCGAATGAAGGAATAGACGACGCCAAACATGAAGATGAAGAGGCCGGCGAAGAAGATGTAGGAACCGATCGAAGAGACGAGATTCCAGCCGGCGAAGGCATCCGGATAATCCGCATAGCGACGGGGCATGCCGGAGAGGCCGAGGAAGTGCATCGGGAAGAACAACACGTTGGCGCCGATGAACGCGACCCAGAAGTGCAGCTTGCCGATCCAATCGGGCATCATGTAGCCGGTGATCTTCGGGAACCAGTAGTAGATGCCAGCAAAGATCACGAAGACAGCGCCGAGCGACAACACGTAGTGGAAGTGAGCCACCACATAGTAGGTGTCGTGCATGTAGCGGTCGATGGGAGCATTCGCCAGCACGACGCCGGTGACGCCACCGACCGTGAACAGGAACACGAAGCCCATGGCCCACTGCATCGCTGCCGTGAAGCGGATGGAGCCTCCCCACATGGTGGCGATCCACGAGAAGATCTTTACGCCCGTGGGAACCGCGATCACCATCGTGGCGAACACGAAGTAGGCCTGGGTCTGGAGCGAGAGGCCGACGGTGTACATGTGGTGCGCCCACACGACGAAGCCGACCACGCCGATCGCCACCATGGCATAGGCCATGCCGAGATAACCGAAGATCGGCTTCTTGGAGAAGGTGGAGATGATGTGGGACACGATGCCGAAGGCCGGCAGGATCATGATGTACACTTCGGGGTGACCGAAGAACCAGAACAGGTGCTGATAAAGCACCGGATCGCCACCGCCGGACGGCTCGAAGAAGGTCGTTCCGAAGTTGCGGTCGGTGAGCAGCATCGTGATCGCGCCCGCGAGAACCGGCAGCGACAGGAGCAGCAGGAACGCCGTCACCAGCATGGCCCAGGCGAACAGCGGCATCTTGTGCAGCGTCATGCCCGGAGCGCGCATGTTGAGGATCGTCGTGATGAAGTTGATCGCGCCGAGGATCGAGGCGGCACCGGCGAGGTGCAGGGCCAGGATGCCGAAGTCGAGCGCGGGTCCCGGATGGCCGGTGGTCGAGAGCGGCGGATAGACCGTCCAGCCGCCGCCGAAGCCGAGCGAGCCCGGAGCACCTTCGACGAAGAGCGAGCAGAGCATCAGGCCGAAGGCCGAAACGGTGAGCCAGAACGAGATGTTGTTCATCCGCGGGAAGGCCATGTCGGGCGCGCCGATCATGAGCGGGATGAACCAGTTGCCGAAGCCGCCGATCAGCGTGGGCATCACCATGAAGAACACCATGATGAGGCCGTGGCCGGTCACGAAGACGTTGAAGGCTTGCGGATTCGCGAAATACTGAAGGCCGGGATCCTGCAGCTCCAGTCGCATGGCGATGGAGAGAAGGCCGCCGACGATGCCTGCCGTGAAGCCGAAGATGAGGTAGAGCGTGCCGATATCCTTGTGGTTCGTGGAATAGAACCACCGGCGCCAGAAGGTCGGAAGGTGATCGTGGTGATCCGCGTGAGCGGCATCAGCTGCATGTGCCATGATGAGACCTCTGTGGTCCTTCTTACAATTACTGAGCGGTCGCGAACTTGAGCGGGGCAGGGCTCTCGGTCGAAGCATACTTCTGCTTCGCCTCGGTCAGCCATGCGGCATAATCCTGCTCGCTCACGACACGGATTTCGATCGGCATGTAGGGGTGGCCGTTGCCGCAGAGCTCCGAGCACTGGCCGTAATAGACGCCCACCTTATCGGCCTTGAACCAGGTCTCGTTCAGTCGGCCGGGAACCGCGTCGACCTTGATGTAGAAGGATGGCATGGCGAAGGCGTGGATCACGTCGGCGGAGGTCACCTGGAGCCGCACGACCTTGCCCACCGGCACGACCATGGCGTTGTCGGCGCCAAGCAGACGCGGCTGGTCGGACTTCAGATCCTTGGCTTCGGTGATCATGTTCGAATCGAACTTGAAGCCGCCGCCCTGGTCGGCCGGGTATTCATAGCCCCAGTACCAGGAAAAGCCGGTGGCCTTCACCACGAGATCGGCCTGCGGCGGCACGAGCTGCTGGCGCAGAAGACGGAAGGACGGGATGGCGATCGCCACGAGGATCAGCACAGGAACGATGGTCCAGGCCACCTCGAGCAGGGTGTGGTGGGTGGTCCTTGAAGGAACCGGATTCGTGTTTTCGTTGAAGCGGGCAACGACCGCAAGGAGCAGGGCCAGCACGAAAAGGCAGATCACGGTGATCAGCCAGAGAAGGTAGGTGTGGAAGTTGGACACGCTCTGTCCCAACTCGGTCACCATCTCCTGCATGCCCATTTCCCAGGGGGAGGGCCTGCCGGCGGCAGCGCACGCCTCACTTATGCCCAACACAAGTGCGACCGCTGCCGTGGAGAGGGCGGTCACCGATCGACGTCCAGTCTCGATCCGCATCGGCGTTCCAAAGCTCCTAAAGATGTGATGGCCAAGGGCCATGAAAGCATCGGGGAAGGCGCGGGCGTGCGGAAAGCGGTGCCCGGCTTGCGCCATCACCTTTGATCTGCGTCAAAGATCACAGGACGCGCTTAAGCGCAACGGTAGAAGCGTTCCAAACTGTGCGTCATAACCGCCAAAAATCATTTCGACCCTCCAAACGGTCCCTCTCGCTTGACATCGCGCCCTCTGCCATGGTCCCAACGGGCCAAAGATGGATTTAAAGCGGCGGCCAGCCGCGACCCTCGACCAGGGTTAATGAATGGAGAATCCGATGGGCGCATCGCGATGGGCTCGCCATTGTGCGACGGCAATCCTGGGGCTGACCGCCCTGTTCGGGGCCAGCGACGCCGGTGCCCAGGGCATGGTCAAGAATACCTATGGTGAGTGGCAGATGCGCTGCGAGACCCCGGCTGGTGCAACAGCCGAGCAATGCGCGCTCGTGCAGAACGTCGTCGCCGAGGACCGCCCCAACGTCACCCTCGTCATTATCGTGTTGAAAACCGCCGACGGCAAAAGCCGGCTCCTGCGCGTCGTCGCGCCTCTTGGTATCCTGTTGCCTTCAGGCCTGGGCCTCAAGATCGACCAGACGGATATCGGGCGCGCCGGATTCGTGCGCTGCCTCGCCACCGGTTGCGTGGCCGAGGTCGTGATGGAGGATAGCCTGATCAACCAGATGAAGACGGGTCAGACGGCCACCTTCATCGTCTTCCAGACACCCGAGGAAGGGATCGGGATTCCCGTGTCCCTGAACGGATTTGCGGCCGGGTTCGATGCCCTTCCGTAACAGATGAACGAGAGCGTGGGGGCAATCATGAGAGATGGATTGAGCCGAAAGGCCGGATGGATGCTCGCTGTGCTCGGCCTGTCGGCCCTGACGGGTTGCGGCGCGCCGGGCGAGGGTGGCTTCGGCGTCGGCGACATGCTGCTGACGGCGGGCACGACCCAGGCGTCGGCCCAAGCGGCCGAGACCCGGGACGTCTATTGCCCGACCATCGAAGTCGTCGACGGCGCCGCCGCCATACAGGCCCGCGGGGGCGGAGAGGGCGGTTCCGTGCGCAGCCAGATCGCCCTGGGAGAGCTGGCCCGCGAATGCATCGGCCAGCCTGACGGGACGACCCTGGTCAGGGTCGGGGTCGAGGCGCAGGCGCTGGTCGGCGTCGGTGGATCAGCCGGCCGCTACGACGTGCCGATCCAGATCGTCGTGAAGGACGGCTCGACCGTCTTCGCCAATCGGACCCGCCGCGTGGCGGCCGCGATCCCGGCCGGCCAGAGCCGGACGACCGTCTCCGTGATCGAAGAGGGCATCGTGGTTCCCGCCGCCAATGCCAACAGCTTCGAGATCGAAGTCGGCCTCGGCGGCCGCGCGGCAGGCCGGCGCGGCTAAGCTACCCAATCTACCTAATAGAGGGAGCGGCAGCGCCCGCTCTCTGGTTGAGGGGGGCGGCCAGAACTTTGTCGATCCGGCGTTCGTCCAGGTCGATGACCTCGAAGCGCCAGCCGAAGGCATCGACGTGCTCGCCCGTGCTGGGCAGATGCTGGAGCTCGCTGATCACCAGTCCGCCCACGGTATGATAGCTACGGGTCTCGGGCAGTGTGACGCCCAGGGCCTCGGCCATTTCATCGACGGGCATGGAGCCAGCGAGCAACCAGGAGCCGTCCTCGCGCCCGATGGCGTCGGGCTCGGGCGCCTCGCCGTCCGAGCGGAAGGCGCCGACGATGGCCTCGAGGGCATCGGCCGGAGTCACGACCCCTTCGAAATGCCCGTATTCGTCATGAACGATCGCCATCGGCACCTCCGCGTCGCGTAAGGTGGCGAGCGCGTCGAGGGCATAAAGCGTATCCGGAATGACGGGGGCCTGCTGAATGTGGCTGCGGATGTCCAGGGGCTGGCCCGACAGCAGGGCCGCGAGAAGCTCCCGCGACTGGACGACACCGATCACGTTGTCGGGCGAACCCTCGCTGACGGGCAGGCGGGAATGCGGGGTCTCGATCAGCAATTCGCGGATCGCTTCGTCGTCATCGTCGAGGTCGATCCAGTCCACATCCGTGCGAGGGGTCATGAGCCCGCGCACCGTGCGGTCACCGAGGCGGAGCACGCCGGAAATCATGCGGCGCTCCTCCTCCTCGATCACGCCGGCGCTCTCGGCCTCGCCGACGAGCATCTTGATCTCCTCTTCGGTGACCGTCGACGAGTCGTCGGACTTGGTCCCCAGGAGGCGGAAGATCAGGCTGGTGGAGGCGTTGAGCAGCCAGACGGCAGGGGCGGCGACCTTCGAGAGTACCAGCATCATGGGAGCCATGGTGCAGGCAATGGTTTCCGAGTTGCGGAGCGCCAGCTGCTTCGGCACCAGCTCGCCGATGACGATGGAGAGATAGGTGATCGCGCCGATCACGAGGCCGTAGCCGAGGGGCTCGGCCGCGCCCTCGGGCATGCCCTGGGCGAGGAAGAACTGGGTCAGCCGGTCGCCGAGTGCGGCACCGGAAAAGGCGCCGGCCAAAATGCCGACGAGCGTGATGCCGATCTGGACCGTGGACAGGAACCGGCCCGAATCCTCCATGAGAATCAAGGCTGTGCTGGCGCCCGAGCGGCCCTGCTCGGCCATGGCCTTAAGGCGGGGGCGGCGGGCGGACACGATCGCGAGTTCGGAAAGAGCGAAGACGCCGTTGAGGGCGACGAGAGCGAGAGCGATGATCAGTTCAAGCAACGATGCATGGAGCTGCTGACCGGATCAGGCCGCGCTTCTCCCCTTCTGTGAATGATGGCGCCTAAGATGGAGCGTCGAAGCCCCGCCGTCAATTAAAGGGTGAGCAGAAAGCCCTTGCTTTGTTGACAGGCGTCCAATTCCTCTTCAGAGCTAAACCCAGCCGATGATCCCCGCGGAAGAGACCGGGCCTTGAGCCCGGCGCCGAAGGCGCAACCGCCCCGGAAACGCTCAGGCCAAAGGACCGCGTGGGAGCTGGCACTCTGGAAAGCGGCGACGTTTCGATAAGCGTCGCCCACCGACGGGCGTAACCTGCCGCAAAAGCGCCAGGGAAATCTCTCAGGTCTCGGGACAGAGGGGGCGCACAGCAACGAGCCATTAGGCTCGATGGAACGCGCACCTTTTGAGGGAACCCGATGGCCGAGCATGCGCATAGCGACGAGCCGCTCCTGCAAACCCCGCTCCATGCCGAGCATGTGGCGCTTGGCGCCCGCATGGTGCCTTTCGCCGGCTACGACATGCCGGTGCAGTACCCCGCCGGCATCCTGACCGAGCACAACTGGACCCGCGAGCATGCAGGCCTGTTCGACGTCTCGCATATGGGCCAGGCTTTCCTCGTCGCCGAGGACAAGAGCCACGAGACCGTGGCTAGGGCGCTCGAGGCCCTGATTCCCGCCGATGTGCTGAACCTGAAGCCGAACCAGCAGCGCTATTCGCAGCTTCTGGCCGATGATGGCGGCATCCTCGACGACCTCATGGTCACCCGCGTCGGCGCCCCTGGCCACGAGGGCTGGCTCTATCTGGTGGTGAATGCCTCCATGAAGGAGGCCGATTACGCCCATATCCAGGCTCGCCTGCCCAAGGGTATCTCCTTGAATCCCAAGGACGGCCTGGCGCTGATGGCCCTGCAGGGGCCTTCGGCAGAGGCCGTTCTGGCGAAGCTTGCGCCCGAGACGGCGCCCCTTCCGTTCATGATGTCCGCGGATGTGCAGATCGATGGCGTCTGGTGCCACGTCTCCCGCTCCGGCTACACGGGCGAGGACGGTTTCGAGATTTCCTGCAAGGCTGAGGATGCGGCCAAGCTCTGGAACGCGCTGCTCGCCGATCCTGAGGTGAAGGCCATTGGCCTCGGTGCCCGTGATTCGCTGCGCCTTGAGGCTGGCCTGTGCCTCTACGGCCACGACATCGACACCACCACCTCACCCATCGAGGCCGGCCTGATCTGGTCGATCCAGAAGCGCCGCCGCGAGGAGGGGGGCTTCCCCGGAGCCGAGCGCGTTCAGCGCGAGATCAAGGACGGTGCTGCGCGTGTTCGCGTCGGCATCAAGCCGGAAGGCCGCGCTCCGGCCCGCGAGGGAACGATCATCACCACGCCCGACGGGCGCGAGGTCGGCATCGTGACCTCCGGCGGCTTCGGCCCCACGGTCAACGGCCCGGTCGCCATGGGCTATGTCGCGAAGGACGTGTCTGCCACCGGAACGGATCTTCATCTCATCGTTCGCGGCAAGCCGCTGCCGGCCAAGGTCGCGGCCATGCCGTTTGCTCCCCATCGCTACAAGCGGTGACAACTCACAAGAGGGAATTCATTATGACCACGCGCTACACCAAGGATCACGAATACATCCGCGTCGAGGGCGACGCCGGCATCGTCGGCATTTCCGACTATGCGCAGAGCCAGCTCGGCGACGTCGTCTTCGTGGAGCTGCCGAGCGTCGGCAAGACTCTGTCGAAGGGCGATGAAGCCGCGGTCGTCGAGAGCGTGAAGGCCGCGAGCGAAGTCTATGCGCCGGTCTCCGGCGAGGTGGTCGACGTCAACCGCGATCTCGAAGCGTCTCCCGGCACGGTCAACGAGGATCCGGCCGGCCGCGGCTGGTTCATGAAGATCCGCCTGACGAACCCGAGCGAGCTCGACGGTCTTCTGACCGAAGAGCAGTATCAGGAATTCGTGAAGTCGATCTCCTAAAAAGAGAAGACCGCAATGGCGCACGAATACAAGGCGATGATTCGCTGGACACGCGGAGCGGACGAGATCTTCTCCGACAACCGTTACAGCCGCGGCCATACCTGGAGTTTCGATGGCGGCATCGAAGTGCCGGGCTCCGCATCGCCCTCCGTCGTGCCGTTGCCCCTCTCGCGGGAGGACGCCATCGATCCGGAGGAGGCATACGTTGCAGCGATCTCCAGCTGTCACATGCTCACCTTCCTGTCGATTGCCGCTAAGAAGCGTTTCGTCGTCGATCTTTATGAGGACGAGGCGCTTGGCATCATGACCAAGAACGAAAACGGCAAGCTCTTCGTCTCCAGGGTTACCCTAGACCCCAAAATCGAATTCTCGGGCGACAAGGTTCCGACGCCGGAGCAGATCGCCGACATGCATCACCTCGCCCACAAGGAATGCTTCATCGCCAATTCCGTTCTCACGGAAATTGTCGTGGCCGGCATTCCCTCGCACTAACTCACCCAAGGTTTTTTGCCGATGCGCTATTTGCCTTTGTCCGATACCGACCGCGGCGAGATGCTCGCGCGGATCGGCGTCAAACATGTCGACGAACTCTTTGACGATGTGCCGACGAACCTGCTTCTGAAAGAGCCGGTGGATCTGCCGCGCCGCAAAGGCGAACTGGAGGTGGAGCGCATCCTCTCCCGCATGTCCGCGAAGAATATCTCGGCTTCCTCCGTGCCGTTCTTCGTCGGCGCCGGCGCCTACAAGCACCATGTGCCGGCGACCGTCGATCATCTGATCCAGCGCTCGGAGTTCCTGACGAGCTACACGCCGTATCAGCCGGAGATCGCGCAGGGCACGCTGCAATATCTCTTCGAGTTCCAGACTCAGGTTGCAGCGCTCACCGGCATGGATGTGGCGAATGCCTCCATGTATGACGGCTCCACCGGCACGGGCGAAGCAGTGCTCATGGCGCATCGCGTCACCAAGCGCCGCAAGGCCGTTCTCTCCGGCGGATTGCATCCGCATTACACCGATGTGGTGAAGACGCTCTCCGACATGGCGAGCGATGAAACCGTCATCATGGCGCCGGATGTGAGCGGCACCGAGGACATCCTCTCGCAGATCGACGATACGACATCGTGCGTCGTCGTGCAGTCGCCGGACGTGTTCGGCAATGTGCGTGACCTGAAGCCTATCGCCGACAAGGCGCACCAGCATGGCGCGTTGCTGATCGCCGTGTTCACGGAAGTGGTGTCGCTCGGCCTGTTGAAGTCGCCCGGAAGCCAGGGCGCTGACATCGTGGTGGGTGAGGGGCAGTCGATCGGCAATGCGCTGAACTTCGGCGGCCCCTATGTCGGCCTCTTCGCCACCCAGTCGAAATATATCCGCCAGATGCCGGGCCGCCTCTGCGGCGAGACTGTGGATGCGGACGGCAACCGCGGCTTCGTGCTGACGCTTTCGACCCGCGAGCAGCATATCCGCCGCGACAAGGCGACCTCGAATATCTGCACCAATTCGGGCCTCTGCTCTCTGGCCTTCACCATCCACATGACGCTGCTCGGCGAGAAGGGACTCTCACGCCTCGCCCGTATCAATCATGCCAATGCGGTGAAGCTGGCGGATCAGCTTAGCGCCGTGAAGGGCGTCGATGTGCTCAACAAGACGTTCTTCAACGAGTTCACCGTGAAGCTGGCGAAGCCTGCGGCAGACGTCGTCGAACGTCTCGCCGAGAAGGGCGTGCTCGCGGGCGTGCCCGTGTCGCGCCTCCTGCCGAAAGCGGGCCTCGACAACCTGTTGCTCGTCGCTTCGACCGAAGTGAATACCGATGATGATCGCGCGGCCTTTGTTGCCGCCTTGAAGGAGGTTCTGTGATGTTGAACCGCCAGGGACGCCCCTCTTCCGCCGGCGAAGCCGGCACCACAACGCATCCGACTTTCACCGGCAACAAGGCGCTGGCGCAGATCGAGCCGCTGCTCTTCGAGATCGGCCGCTATGACACGACCGGCGTCGATTTCGACGAGCCGGAGAATTTCCAGCCGCGCCTCGGCGGTTTGGAGCGCAAGGAGCCCATCGGTCTGCCAGGCCTCTCCGAGCCCGAAACCATGCGCCATTACGTGCGCCTCAGCCAGCAGAATTACGGCATCGATACGGGCCTCTTCCCGCTCGGCTCCTGCACCATGAAGCACAATGCGCGCCTGAACGAGCGCATGGCCCGTCTGCCGGGCTTCGCCGACGTGCATCCGCTGCAGCCGGTCTCGACCGTGCAGGGCGCGCTGGAGCTGATGAACGAGCTCGGGCGCTATCTGATCACGCTCACCAACATGACCGCCGTCGCGCTCTCGCCGAAGGCCGGCGCTCATGGCGAGCTCTGCGGCATGATGGCGATCAAGGCCGCCATCGAGGCGAAGGGCGAGGGCAAGACCCGCAACGTGGTGCTCGTGCCTGATTCGGCGCACGGCACGAACCCGGCTACCGCCGCTCTCATCGGCTTCGTCGTGAAGCCCGTGCCGGCGCGTGAGGACGGCTTCGTGCATGTGGAGGACGTGAAGAAGCTGCTCGGCCCCGATGTGGCGGCGATCATGCTCACGAATCCCAACACCTGCGGCCTCTTCGAGCCGCAGGTCGCGGAGATCGCGAAGGCGATCCACGATGCGGGCGCCTATTTCTACTGCGACGGCGCGAACTTCAACGCCATCGTCGGCAAGGCCAAGCCCGGCGATCTCGGCGTCGATGCCATGCACATCAATCTGCACAAGACCTTCTCGACGCCGCATGGCGGCGGCGGCCCGGGCTCCGGCCCGGTGGTGCTCTCCGCGCGCCTCGCGCCCTTCGCGCCGGTGCCGTTCGTGCGGGCCGGCAAGGAGGGCTTCGAGCTGGTGGAGCAGGAATCGGATGCGGCTGAAAAGCCTTTCGGCCGCATGACCGCCTTCCACGGACAGATGGGCATGTATGTGCGCGCTCTGTCCTACATGCTCTCGCATGGCGCGGACGGGATGAAGCAGGCCTCGGAAGATGCTGTGCTCAACGCCAACTACATCCGCGCGGGCCTGTCGGATCTCCTCTCGCTGCCCTTCGGCAACAAGCCGTGCATGCACGAGGTGCTGTTCGACGATGCGTGGCTGAAGGACACGGGCGTGACCACGCTCGACGTGGCCAAGGCCATGATCGATGAGGGCTATCACCCGATGACCATGTACTTCCCGCTGGTGGTGCATGGCGCGATGCTGATCGAGCCGACGGAATCCGAATCGAAGTCCTCCCTCGACCTCTTCATCGCAACCCTGCGCGACCTCGCCATGGCAGCGAAGAAGGGTGATACGGACCGCTTCACCGGCGCGCCCTACCACGCCCCGCGCCGCCGCCTGGACGAGACCCGCGCTGCCCGCAATCCGGTCCTCAAGTGGACGCCACCGGCACCCATGGCGGAAGCGGCGGAATAAATCCTGCCTTCCATACCGATCAAGAGAATGCCGCCCGTTTGGGCGGCATTTTCATTTGCGAACCGCCAAGCTTCTCGACCCGAGCAATCAGGTTCGAACCCTACATGTTCGGAGAGGAGGCAAATCGCCCTGTCTGGTCTATGCGTGTTGTAACGTAACGGCAATGTGCACGATTCCAGGGAGACGTATGCGGCAGGGGTTCTCACCGTAGTCAATACTCTGCGGGCGGGGTTTCTCAGTTGAGCGCCTGAATTCGTGAGGCACGCCGCGCCCCGACATCGTGACTGATGCAGACAGACGCGATGACGGATTCCAAGAAGGCTTCTTCCAACTATCGTCCCGAAATCCAGGGAATTCGAACGATCGGTGCCCTGCTCGTCGCCGCCTTCCACATCTGGGGTGGACGTGTTTCTGGAGGCGTCGATGTCTTCTTCGTCATCTCGGGCTTTCTCATCACGGGTTCGCTTTACCGGGAGATCAAGCGGACACAGACAATCAATGTCATTGCCTTCTGGGGGCGGATCGCCAAGCGTATCACTCCGATGGCCTATGTCATTCTTGCGCTGACGCTGGTTGCGGCTCTGTTGTGGATGCCGCAGTCTCGTCAGCAGGGATTTTTGTCCGAGGTCATCTACAGCGCCGTTCATCTCGAGAACATCAAGCTCATGATGAGCTCGGTCGACTATCTCGCCCGCGATGAGGCTCCAAGCCCTGTCCAACAATTCTGGGCCTTGTCGGTGCAGGTTCAGTTCTATGCTGTCTGGCCATTTCTGCTGCTCGGGATTGCCCTCGTTGCAAAGAGATTTCGCTTTTTCACCTCGGGTTACATCCTCGGCTTGGCCGCGCTGCTCATTGCTTCCTTGGGCTATTCCATCATCCAGACCAATCTCAATCCCTCGCCATCCTACTTCAGTCCCCTCGCTCGGGTATGGGAGTTTGCCTTCGGGGGAGTGCTGGCAATTGCACTTCCTTACCTGAATCTCCCAGCGGCTCTGCGCTTGGTTGCCGGGTGGGTTGGCTTGGCCATGGTGGTGAGTTGCGGCTTTCTTGTGCCTGCCTCTGCGCACTACCCCGGCTATGTCGCGTTGTGGCCGACGCTCGGCGCTGTGCTGATCATTCTCTCCGGTGGCGGCGATGTTGGCTTCGGAGCAGATCGTCTTCTTGCCTCGAAGCCGCTCGTGGCTTTGGGAGAGATCTCATTCTCCTTCTACCTCTGGCACTGGCCGGTTCTGGTATTCTTCCTGATCGTTGGTGGGCAGACACAATTGGGCCTCGTGGCCGGGCTCTCCGTGATCGCGATTGCCCTATGCGGAGCTTATGCAACGCACCGCTGGTTCGAACAACCTGTTCAGCAATCGTCTATCGGCAGAAGCAACTCATGGCATGTTCATGCCATGGCCGTGGGACTGGCCCTGCCAATCGTTGGCGCATCCGCGGTGTGGTACAAGTGGAACGATGTACAAGAGCGTCGGCAGAGTGCTGCGCTAGAGCAGATGATGAGGAGATATCCCGGAGGTAGCCAGCCGATCTCGCTGGCGAAAGCGATCAAGCCTGGTGTTCCCCTTCACCCAACGGTCTCTGAAGCAAGAAACGCTCCCGCCGACTTCTGCTCGCAGGAAAAGGGGGAACAGGGAATCGTTACTTGTATTCATGGTGTGACTGAAGGTTATCAGAAGACGATTGCGCTTGTCGGCGGCTCCCAGGTCGAACAGTGGTTGCCTGCTCTGGAAGCGCTTGCATCCGCTCAAAAGTGGAAAATCGTCGTGCTTGCCGAAAGTGATTGCTCGTCCTGTGATGTATGGAGCGAGGCGATGCATGACGCCGTGCTGAAGCTTCATCCGGACGTCGTGTTCACGGTAGCGACCTCTCAGAGGATGCAGCAGAGTGAGGCGAGGGAAGCCATTCCAGGGAGCTATCTCACGCAATGGAAGAAGTTGGCTGATAACAGCATCACCGCGATAGCTCTGCGTCATACTCCCAGCATGGGAGAAGATGTTCTCGACTGTGTAGAAGGCAATCTGCACGATATTGCGAAATGCGCCATTCCTCGCTGGCAACTGTTCGACGAGATCGATCCAGTATCCAAGCTCAGCCCGAAGCCGAGGAACGTCAGATTTATCGACCTCACCGACAGGTTCTGTGACGAACAGCTTTGTCTGCCCGTGGGGGGCAATGTGCTGGTGTATCGCGACGCCCGTCACATGACCCCCGAATATGCCCGCACTCTCGCTCGCCGTCTCGGACAGCGGATGCAGAAGGTTCGTCCAGATTTGTTCCTGTCGAATGCGTTGGAGGAGCTGGGAAGCGATTATCCTGGTGGCTCCATGCCTATGGCCGTTGAGCGCGCTGTGAAACCGAACGTTCCGGTCTATCCGAGAGCTGCGGCCGTCAAGTACAAGCATCCCAACTTCTGTCAGCAGAATGAGACAGAGGCGGAGGTTCTCACCTGCGTATATGGAGAGGTGAAGAATCCCTTCAAGACGATCGCGCTTGTGGGTGGTTCTCATGCCGAGCACTGGTTGCCGGCGCTGGAACGGCTCGCTCACGAGTACAAGTGGAAGATTGTCGCCGTCACCAAGAGCGCCTGCCAATACAGCACCGAGGTCGAAAGCGTTCCATCCTGTACTCAATGGAACCGGGACGTTCACGACGTGGTGCGGAGGATTAATCCTGATGTGGTGTTCACGACGTCAACCCGACGTCGATCGCGCGTCGGAGGCTTGATCGAGTACATTCCGAACGGATACCTCGCGCATTGGAAGCGTTTGGAAGGCGACAACATTTCTGTGATTGCGGTGCGGGACAGTGCACGCACGAGGCCCGATGCTCCGGATTGCATAGAGGCCAATCTACGCGATATTTCGAAATGCGCGGTTCCCCGGAGTGAGCTATTCGACGAGGTCGACCCGACCTCCATGCTCAGCCCGAAGCCTGCGAATGTGAATTTCATCGATCTCACCGACAGGTTTTGTGACGAGAAACTCTGCCTGCCCGTAGGCGGCAATGTGCTGGTGTTCCGAGATACCCATCATATCACGATCGAGTATTCCCGTACGCTTGCAATGCCCTTAGGAGAACGGATGAAGCAGGTTCGCCCGGACCTGTTTCCCACGAAAGCGCAACCGAGTTCAGGTCAGCAGAAAGATCCGAGCGCAGGTCAGTAGCTGCAAATAGGTCCTCAGGAGAGAGCGACGAGCTCAGGCGCCGTTCCCCATTGATCGACTATGCAATTGCTCGAATTGCCTCCGAAAGTTCAGTCATCCGCTCGATGATGCGCAGTGCCCCTGCCTGCCGCAGCTTTTCATGATGCTCCGGCCCGCAATGACTGCCGCCGGTGAAGCCGATGACGTGCATGTCTGCCGCACGGGCTGCCTGGACGCCTGCGCTGGAATCCTCGATGACGATACATCCCGTTGGGCGCGCCTTCATCTGGGCGGCGGCGTGAAGAAAAAGGTCGGGGGCCGGTTTGCCGCGCGCGACCTGGGTCGAACTGAAGATGTTGTCGAACAGGTCTGCCAGACCCGTGACCCGCAGGGACAAAGCGATTCGCTCCGGTATGGAGGATGAGGCGACGCAGCGGGGGAAGGGGAGGGATAAGATGGCGTCCCGCACCCCCTCGATCGGTTTCAGATCCGCTTCGAAGCGCGCAAACAGGGTGCGGTTGAGGCTCTCGCTGAAATCGCCAGGGAGCTTGCAGTTCCGCTCGGTCTCGATTCGCGAAATCATGGTTTTCAGGCTCACCCCGAGAAATTGCCGCGCAATCTCCTCTGCCGTGTAGGGGATGCCGATCTGCGTGAGAAACTCCGCGTCGATCCGGCAGCTCAACACTTCCGAATCGACCAGCACGCCGTCGCAATCGAAGATCAGCAGCATCATGTCCTCACTAGCGCATCGTGCGGACCCAGAGGGTCGCGCAGAACGATGCGCTCTTCAAAGAGTGGAGTATCGGATGAATCCCAAAAGTGCATTCCACTTTTGGGTCCGATCTCCAAGCAAAAAGGCCGCCTCAAGGGCGGCCTTTGAAATCATTTATCCGGAACGAAGCCTTTACTGCAGCTTCGTGCGCACGTCGTTGAGGCTCTGCGTCACGAACGAGGCGGCGGTGGCGCCGGTGATCTCGTCGCGCAGGACGCGTTCGGAAGCCTTGATGGCGGCGTCGACGGCAGCGGCGCGGACCTCGGCGGAAGCCTGGGCCTCGGCCTGGGCGATCTTCGCCTCGGCAGTGGCCGTACGGCGCTTCACGAAATCGGTGATCTTCTCCTGCGCCTCGGCGGCAAGGCGCTCGGCCTCGGTGCGGGCGTTGGAGACGATGTCGGCGGCCTCCTGCTCGGCGGCCGTGCGCTTGGCCTCGTATTCCTTCAAGAGCCGCTCGGCGTCCTGGCGCAGGCGCTTGGCCTCGGCCAGTTCACCGGCAATGCGCTTGCCGCGGGAGTCGAGCTGACCCAGCACCTTCCCGGGAACGCCGTAATAGAACAGGATGCCCCAGAAGATGACGAAGGCGACCGCAACCCAGAATTCAGCGCTAGCAAACATGCGGACCTCCCGATCAGGCCTTGATCTGGTTGAGAGCGGCTTCGACCTTCTGCGCGGCCGGAGCCTTGCCGGTCAGGCGCTCGATGATGGCGGAAGCCGTGTCGCGGGCGATGGCATCCACGTGGCTCATGGCCTCCGCCTTCTTGGATGTGATCGTCGCTTCCGCATCGGCGAGGCGCTGGTTCAGGTCGGCCTCGAGCGCCTTGCGCTTCGCGTCGCTCTCAGCCGCGAGCTTGGCGCGGGTTTCTTGCGCGAGAGCCTGTGCACGGCCCTTGGCCTCAGCGAGAGCCTTCTCGTAGGCGGCGCCGGCTTCTTCCGCGCGGAATTTCATGGCAGCCGCGTCGTCGAGATCGTTGGCGATCATCGCGCGGCGGTTCTCGATGATTCCGCCCAGACGGGGAAGGACCAGCCGAGAGAGCAGGGTGTAGAGCACCACGAAGGTGATCGCCAGCCAGAGGAGCTGACCGGCATAGGTTTCCGTCTCGAAGGGCGGAAAGCCGACATCCGCATGAGCGCCGCCAGGGGCCTCTGTTGTGGCATGGGTCGTCTGAGCCTGAGCCATGGAGCAGATCCTATAAAGGACGAGTAATCCTAGCATCGGACCCAAAAGTGGCTTCCACTTTTGGGATTGATCCGATGCTCAATCCCTAAACTGGCGTATCGTTCAGTACGGAAAACCGGTTCCCACTTTTCCGCACGATACGCCTGAAACATGAATGACGGCGGTTCAATCCGCCGTCACCCCTGTTGAGGCGAAGCGCCTTAGCGCGCCTCAGCCTCCCGATCACCGTCTTGAGATTAGGTGAAGAGCAGAACGAGAGCGACGACGAGACAGAAGATGCCGAGACCTTCTGCGAGCGCCGCACCGATGAAGGCGCGGGCGAACTGGCCGTCGGCAGCCGACGGATTGCGCAGAGCGCCGGAGAGGAAGTTACCGAAGATGTTGCCGACGCCCATAGCGGCGAGACCCATGCCAATGCAGGCGAGGCCCGCGCCGAGGTACTTGAAAGCAATCGGATCCATTGTGATCTCCTTGGGAATACTGTGATCGGGAGGGAGGGAAGTAACTCGGCGCAGACCTAGTGGCCCGGGTGCAACGCGTCGTTGAGGTAGATGCAGGTCAACACCGTGAAGACGTAGGCCTGCAAAGCGGCGACGAGGAACTCGAGCGCCATGAGAGCAACCGCCATGAGAAGCGGCAGCGGAGCGAGGATCGTCAGCGCTCCGCCGGCGCCCAGCAGCGCCACGACGAAGCCAGCGAAAACTTTCAACGCGATGTGTCCCGCGAGCATGTTCGCGAAAAGACGCAGGCTGAGCGAAATCGGGCGGGAGAGGAACGAGACGAGTTCAATCACCACGATGAAGGGCAAAAGCCATGCCGGCACGCCCGACGGCACGAAGAGGCCGAGGAAGTGGGTACCGTGCTTCATGAAGCCGTAGACCACCACCGTGCCGATGACGAGCATGGCGAGGGCAAAGGTGACGATGACGTGGCTGGTGACGGTGAAGAAGCCCGGGATCATGCCGAGCAGGTTTGCCGTCAGCACGAACATGAAGAGGGAGAAGACGAGAGGGAAGAACTTCATCCCCTCCTTGCCTGTCGCATCGACCAGCGTGTTCGCGACGAAATCGTGCAGGACCTCGGCCACCGACTGGGCACGGCCCGGGACCACGGCGCGCTTACGCGTGGCATACAGCAGGCCGCCCACGATCACGGCGGCGGCGCCGACCATGAACAGGGACGAATTGGTGAAATTGATGACCGGAATGATGGGCTTGATCTGGAATTGTTCGATCGGGCTCGCCATGATCCGCTCTCAAAGTTCGATGTTATCAAATGCCGTTCGGCGTTCGAAAGCCTAAGTCCGTCACCGCTTATCGTGATACCGGGCGGGTTTCACCATCCCAGCTGCTCGCATCAAGTTGAGCATCCCGGCGCAGAAGCCGAGTATCAGACAAACGATCAGACCCCAAGGGGAAGTCCCGAACAGGCGATCGACAAGCCAACCCAGAATTCCACCGGCCGCAACTCCTGCAACGAATTCGGCCGAGAGCCTGAAGGCTTGGCCGATGGCGTTGGAATCTGACGTCGGGCGGGCGCGAGGCTCTGACTCGGCTCGATGTGCGGATGCTTGGGAGATCCGTTCGTCGAGAGATTTCAGTCTCGCTGACAGGTCGGCATCGTCGGCGCTGCCCGGTTTCCGCTCACTTTCACCGTTCCGCTCTTGAGGGCCCGCCATTGCGATCTCCTTTGAAGCGTTGCGGGAAAATGCTTGGAAGCCCAGCCCCGAAAGCCGGGCGCACCATATGAGCGGGGGTCCCCCCTGTCAAGGACCGTCTGTAAAGATCTAAGTCTTTGAAATGTTTCAAATAAGAGCGTTTTCGAGTGGCCCGGGGCTCAAAGCGCACATGTTTTTGAGGCCGAAGCAAGGCGGGCCTGAAAGCCTTAGGCTACCTCGAGAATGCGCTCGGCGCTCTGCAGGTCGACTGAGACGAGCTGCGAGACACCCCTTTCGGCCATGGTGACGCCGAAGAGGCGGTCCATCCGCGCCATGGTGATCGGGTTGTGGGTGATGACCACGAACCGGGTGTCGGTCTGGCGGGCCATGTCTTCCAGAAGGGCGCAGTAGCGCTCCACGTTGGCGTCGTCGAGCGGCGCGTCCACCTCGTCGAGCACGCAGATAGGCGAGGGATTCGTGAGGAAGACCGCGAAGATCAGCGCAGTGGCCGTTAGGGCCTGCTCGCCGCCGGAGAGCAGGGTCATGCTCTGGGGCTTCTTGCCAGGCGGGCGGGCGAGGATCTCGAGGCCGGCCTCCAGCGGATCGTCCGAATCGACCAGGGTCAGCTCGGCCGTGCCGCCGCCGAAGAGGGTGGTGAAAAGACGCTGGAAGTGGGCATTCACCACATCGAAGGCAGCAAGCAGCCGCTCGCGGCCCTCGCGGTTGAGGCTGCCGATGGCCTGGCGCAGACGCTTGATGGCCTCGACGAGGTCGTCCCGCTCGCCGGTGATGCCGTTGTACTTGGTCTCGAGTTCGGTCAGCTCCTCGTCGGCACGCAGGTTGACGGCGCCGAGGCGCTCCCGGTCGGACTTCAGTGAATGAAGCTTGGATTCGATCTCCCCGTGTGAGGGCAGCTCGACGCCCTCTTTCAGGCCTGCAAGCTCGATGAGGCCGGCCGGAGTGGTCTCAAGGTTTTCCGCGATGTTGCGGGTGATTTCGGCGAGGCGCGCGATGGCCGCTTCGTGGCGGGCTTGGGAGCCGGCGCGGGATTCGCGGGCGGCGGAGAGCGCCTCCAGGGCGGCGCGGGCGGCGCGGTCCGTCTCGGCGAGGCCTGTCTCGGCATCGGCGAGGTGATCGGCGGCATCCTTGCGCTTCGCTTCGGCCTCTTCGACTTCACTGATGAGGGCGCGGCGGCGCTGCAGATAAGTGTCGGGCGCTTCCAGCAGCC
This sequence comes from Microvirga sp. GN3, assembly GCF_055792825.1. Taxonomy (NCBI): domain Bacteria; kingdom Pseudomonadati; phylum Pseudomonadota; class Alphaproteobacteria; order Hyphomicrobiales; family Methylobacteriaceae; genus Microvirga; species Microvirga sp. GN3. Next base: position 89,090 of record NZ_JBVVAK010000008.1, on the reverse strand, counting down.
GCTGGTGCTCGTCCTGCGCGCGCTCCAGGCGCTCGCCCAGATCCTCGAAGGCCTTGGCAGCGCGGGCAGTGCGCTCGGTCCAGAGGCGGATATCGGCGGCAATCGAATCCTGCCGGCGGCGGCGCAGTTCCGCCTCGTGCATGAGGGATTGCAGGGCGGCGCGGGCCTCGGAGGCGGCGGCCCGACGCTCGGCTACGCGAGTACGCTCTTCGAGCAGGCGGCTTTCGAGATCGGGTGCCGGGGCGAGATCCTGCAAGTTGCTCTCGGCATCCTGCACGCGTTCCAGTGCTTCTGCCTCGCTCTCGGAGAGGCGGGCAAGGCCTTCCTGCAGGGCCGAGCGGCGCTGGCCGAGCTCGGCCTCCTTGCGCTCGGCGGCCGCCAAGCGGGTGCGGGAGGCATCAAGCGCCTGCCGGGTCTGGCGGGCGGCCTCGATGGCCTGCATTTCGTGAGAGGCAGCCTTGCGGACGGCTTCGAGCGCCCCTTCGGCCTCGTGGCGCAGGTGCTCGGCCTGCTCGCGGGCTTCAGCGGCCTCGCGTTCCAGGTCGCCGAGGCGATTCTTTTCCGCCAGACGGCGCGCGGCCGGGGAGGGCGCCTCGGCGGCGGTGGTGAAGCCGTCCCAGCGCCACAAATCGCCTTCCTGCGAGACAAGCCGCTGGCCGGGTTTCAGGAGGCCGCGCAGACGAAGCCCGTCGGCCTTGCTCACCACGCCGATCTGGCGCAGGCGACGCTGCAGCTCTGCCGGGGCGCGGGCCAGCTCGGCCAATGAGCGGACGCCATCCGGCAGGGATGGATCGTTCTCGCCGATTCCGGTCATTTCCCAATGGTGAGGAGCTGACGGATTGGTCGAGGCTTCGAGATCGTCGCCGAGAGCGGCGCCCAGCGCCGTCTCGTAACCCTTGTCGACCGTGATCTGGTCGAGGGCCGGAGGCCAGAGGTCGCCGATGGCGGAGGTCACGAGCTTCGCGAGCGTTAACGCCTCGGTTTCAAGGCGCTGCGCCTTGCGCTCGGCCTCGTTGAGGGGCTGGCGCAGGCGGTTCTCGGCCTCGCGGGCGGCGGACAGGGTCTCGCGCGCCTCGATCACCGCCTCTTCAGCGCTCTGAGCCGTTTCCTCAGCAATCGCCGCTTCCTCGCGCAAGTCGTCGAGGGAGGGGCCGTCCTCGGGCGAAGCGGAGAGCGCCGAGATCTCGCGCTCGAGCCGCTCCTTCTCGGATCGGAAACGGGAGGCGCGCTCCATCTCCTCGCGCACGGCGCGCTCCAGGGCGGCGCGGCGGGCATTGAGGTCGGAGGTTTGGGCCTGAAGGGCGCTCAGGGCCGCTTCGGCCTCGGCCAACTCGACCTCGGCATTCTGCAGGCGCTCCTCGGCCTCGGCGCGAACGTCGTCCGCCCCGTCGGTGGTGAGCGAGATCTCGGCGGCTTCGGACTGGAGGCGCTCGATGGTGGCCTCGGCATCCGCGCGCTGCGCCGCCTCGCGGGCGATGTCACGGTTGAGATCGCCGATATGGCGCTCCAGTTCGACCACGCGCTCCTTGGAGCGGCGCTCTTCCGATTCGAGCTCGTTGCGGGCATGGGTCAGGCGCTGCAGGGCAGCGGCGGCGGCGGCCTCGGCCTGCCGCAGGGCCGGGATGCCATGGGCGGAGACGGCCTGAGCCGTGGCGGCCCGGGTCTGTTCCTCAGTGGCGTCGGCGACCGCCTTGAGGTCTTCGGCGACCTGACGCTCGGCGGTGGCGGCCTGTTCCCGCGCCTCCGAGAAGCTGATGGCGTACATCAGGGCTTCGAGCCGGCGGATTTCGGCCGAAAGGTTCTTGTAGCGGGAGGCCTGGCGGCCCTGGCGCTTCAGGCTCTCGATCTGGCTTTCCAGTTCGCGGATTACGTCCTCAACGCGAACGAGGTTGTCCTCGGCGGCCTTGAGGCGCAGCTCCGCCTCGTGCCGGCGGGCATGGAGGCCCGCGATGCCGGCGGCATCTTCGAGGATGCGGCGGCGGGCCTGGGGCTTGGCGGAGATGATCTCGCTGATCTGGCCCTGGCGGACGAGGGCAGGCGAGCGGGCGCCGGTGGCCGCATCCGCGAACAGGATCTGCACGTCGCGGGCGCGGACTTCCTTGCCGTTGACCCGGTAGGTCGAGCCTTCCTCGCGCTCGATCTTGCGCGAGATTTCCAGGAGATCGCTGTCGTTGAAGGCGGCAGGCGCCGTGCGCTCGGCATTGTCGATGGTGAGCATCACCTCGGCCCAGTTGCGGGCCGGGCGGCCTCCTGAGCCGGACGAGCCGGAGAAGATGACGTCGTCCATCCCCGTGGCGCGCATGTTCTTGTGGGAGTTCTCTCCCATGACCCAGCGCAGAGCCTCGACGAGGTTGGACTTGCCGCAGCCGTTCGGCCCGACGACGCCGGTCAGACCCGGCTCGATCAGGAAGTCGGTCGGCTCGACGAAGGTCTTGAAGCCTGCAATGCGAAGGCGCGTCAGCTTCATGGACGCGCCTTCCCGATCCGCCCGGTGAGGACGGGGTGAAGGGGCTTATTCGCCCAGGAGAGGCTTGATGACCTTTTCAATCTCATCGATCGACAGGCTTCCAGGATGACGCTGACCATTGATGAAGAAAGTCGGCGTGGAGTCCACACGGAACTGCTCCATACCCCGGTTCTTCACCGCGTTGACTGCGTCATATAGTTTCTGGTCCTTGAGGCAAGCGTCAAATTTTTCCTGTGAAAAACCTGCCTGACGCATCAGCCCGCGCAGCGCGTCCAGCGGCTTGTCGGTGAAAGCCCAGTTCCGCTGCTGCTCGAAGAGAAGGTCCGTGATCGGGTAATACTTGTCGTTGCCGTCGCAGCGGGCGAGCATGAAGCCGGCGGTGGCGAGCGGGTCGAGGGGGAATTCGCGCAGGACGAAGCGCACTTTGCCCGTGTCGATGTAGCGCTTCTTCAGTTCCGGCCAGGTTGTCTTGTGGAAATTGGCGCAGTGCGAGCAGGTCAGCGAGGCGTACTCGATGATCGTCACCTTGGCGTTTTCCGGGCCGAGGGCCACGTCGCCGAGGGGGCCCTGGACCGCGAGGTCCGATACGGCCACGTTCTGGGCGAAGGCCGGCAGGCTCGTGGCGAGATAGGCCGTCGCGGCTGCGGTCCCGAGAAGCTGAAGCGTCTGACGCCGGGTGATCATTTTAGGGAGGCTCCTGAAGCGATTTCGTCCTGCGGTAGAATGCCTGGGCTTTCCTGGCAAGCGCCAGCTATCTCACGCTTTCGTGCGTGAACCGGAGCTGACAATCGCCTGTCCCAGCCGGTCGAGCGCGGCTTTCAAGGATTCCTCCTCGATGGGCTCAACGGCCCTGTCCACCTTTTCTCTCTCCACTGGGGTGAGGGGGCGGGGAGCCGGGCGCTTCTTCTCAACCCGCCGCACCGGTCCTTGTTTCAAAACGAGCTTCCCGATGCAGCGCCAGCCGTAATAGGTGTTCACCCGGTCGATGACATTGGGGGCGAGGTGTTGGAGTTCGAGGGCGAAGGCGCTCTCGACCCGGATCACGAGCGTTGCGGGGTCTGGACGCGCCTCCGGATCGGCATGAGGGCTCTTGCGCTTCCACTCGATCTTGAGCGGCTGGGTGAAGGCGGCAAGCCGCTCGCCGACGATATCGGGCCAGGTCATGATGATGTCAGAGGTCGCAAAGCCTTGCGCCGCCAGGCTGGGAGACAGGCAGACGTCGAGAAACTCGGCAAGGGGGCGGGCCAGAGGCCTTGGGCGTCTCAATGTCGCCTCGGTCGTCTCATGTTGAATGTCCAAAAGCCGCGTTGGAATATGCGGTGTAGAACGCTATTCCGAATCCCATGTTAACGCCCGCCCCGAGCGCGACCAAGCCCGATCCTCAAGACCTTCTCGCCTGGTACGATCGTCACCGGCGCGAATTGCCGTGGCGCGCCCTGCCGGGCGTGACCGCGGACCCTTACCGCGTCTGGCTGTCCGAGATCATGCTGCAGCAGACGACGGTGGCGGCGGTCAAACCCTATTATCTGAATTTTCTGGATCGCTTTCCGACCGTCGAGGCGCTTGCCGAAGCGCCCTCGGAGTCGGTCATGCAGGCCTGGGCCGGTCTCGGCTATTATTCCCGCGCGCGCAACCTCCATGCCTGTGCCAAGGCGGTTGTGGACAAGCATGGAGGCAGCTTTCCGGGGACGGAGGCGGAGCTCCTGAAGCTTCCCGGCATCGGTGCCTATACGGCGGCGGCGGTGGCGGCCATCGCCTTCAACGAGAAGGCGGCGGCGGTCGACGGCAATGTCGAGCGGGTCATGTCCCGCCTCTTCATGGTCGAGGAGCCGCTGCCGAAGGCCAAGTCCCTGATCCGCGCCTTGACTGAGGAACTGGTGCCCGACGACCGGCCCGGCGACTTCGCGCAAGCGGTGATGGATCTCGGCGCCACCATCTGCACGCCCAAGCGGCCGGCCTGCGCGCTCTGCCCCTGGATGGTGCCCTGCAAGGCTCGGGCCGAAGGACTGCAGGAGACCTTTCCGAAAAAGCAGAGGAAGGAGAGCGGGCAATTAAGGAAAGGCGCAGCCTTTGTAGTCTTGCGCGCCGATGACACGATCCTGCTCCGCACCCGTCCGCCGCAGGGACTTCTCGGCGGCATGGCCGAGCCACCAACGAGCGAATGGGTGCCCGATTACGAGCCTTCCCGCGCCGTGCTCGATGCCCCCATCGAGGCCCGCTGGCAGCGGCTTCCCGGCACGGTGAAACACGTCTTCACCCATTTTCCGCTGGAGCTAACGGTGCTGTTCGCCAAGGTCGCGAAAGGTACGCCCGCGCCCGATGAGATGCGCTGGACGCCGCGGCTAGCCCTGCACGAGGAGGCGCTGCCCGGCGCCATGAAGAAGGTGCTGGTGCATGCGCTGGGAGAGATTCCGAGTGGGAAGGCCAAGGCCTCCGCGAAAGCCTGATCAGGCGCCCACCAGTGCCTTCTGGTTCTTCTTGAACAAAGCCGCGAGCGCATTCGCCACCCTCGTCACGTTGGGGCGGCTTCGGCTGCGCCGGTGCATGACGAGGAAGACGTCCTCGATCAGATCGCCCTCCGGCTTCGTCACCTGGACGAGATCCGGGTCCGAATCGCCGAGCCAGCAGGGGAGGAAGGCGGCCCCTAAGCCTGCTTTGGCTGCCTGGTAGCGGATCGGCATGTCACCGATGCGGGCGGCGATGGTGCGGCCTTGCGCGAACTCGGCCACATAGGCCGCCTGACGGGAGAGGGTCGGATCCTCCGGCGGTGCGATGACGGCTGTGGGGTTTTCCGTGCGGGCATAGATGGCAAAGGCGATCTGCCCGATCTTGCGCGCCACGAGATCGTCCGTGCCCTCCGGCAGGTTGCGCATCCGCAGGCCGATATCGGCCTCGCCGGAGGCGAGATCGAGCCTGCGGCGGGTGGGGATATAGGCGATCTCCACGGGCGCAGCAGCTTCGTGCAATTCCGCCGCGTAGAGAGACAGGAAGAGTGTCACCGAAGCTGTCGCTGTGACCCGCACGGGTGCGTCGGGATCGGGCCGATAGGCTGCCGCTGTTCGCGACACGATTCCGGCCGCTTCGCCCATGGGACTTGCTGCTTCGAGGATGGCCTGGCCTGCTTCCGTCAGCTCAAGGTTGTTGGGTCCGCGCTGAAACAGCGAAAGCCCGAGCGTCTCCTCCAGCACCTTGATGCGCCGCGCGATGGTCGGCTGGCTCTGTCCCAGCGCCTTGGCGGCGCTGTTCATCGATCCATGAGCCACCACGGCGAGAAAGATCCGCAGGTCGTCCCAGGACGGTTCGGTGAAGGCGAGACGGAAGGGATCGAGAGACGAAGAAGCCATGACAGGATGCTAAAGCGTTGAACCGGGTTCGGCATAGGGGGTGTTCCGGCTTGGGGACAACCGGACCATCGCGCAAAGGCCGTTCGCCCGCAGCCCGCCAGGAGCATGGGAGACCTGTTCAGTTTTGATGAGGCTTCAGGCGCCGAGCGCCGGCTTTGGCTCAAGCTGGTTGATCGTTCGAGCGCGAGCCGGTGCATGAAACGGCTTTGCGCTCATGCGCAGCTCATTGTCCGTCTCGCATTGCCAGGGCAGGGCACCTGCCGGCAGGTATCTGCCCAGGGCATCGAGGATGAGCATGGCGATGGTCACGACGCCGATGATGACGATGGCGACGGCGGAGGCCTGGCTTGCGAGTCCGGCCTCTTCGAGATTGTAGAGCACCACGCCGATGGTCTCTGTTCCGGTCGACCAGAGCAGGGCCGAGACGGTGAGCTCGCTGAAGGCGAGCAGGAAGGCCATCAAGCCGCCCGCGACGGCGGCGGGGAGCAGGGAGGGAAGCACGATGCCGAAGAGGCGTTGCGTCAGGCGGGCACCGTCGATGGCAGCGGCTTCCTCCTGCGCGACATCGATCTGCACCATTCCTGCGAGTACAGGCTTCAGCGCTACGGAGAGGAAACGGGCGAGATAGGCGAAAACGATGATCAAGGGTGTTGCATAGAGTGAGAAGCCAAGGAGCGGCAAAGGCTTCAGGAACAGGAGAATGCAAGCGATGGCGAGCACGATGCCTGGCAACACGTAAGAAATTTCGAGGAGAGATATCGCAAGAATTCTCCATCGTCCCATCAAGCGGATCAATCCGTAGGCAATGGGCACGACGATCAGCGCCAGCAGAAACGCCGCGCCGCCGGCATAGAGCAGCGAGTTCGTGAAAGCGCGGATCGTGACATCCTGGCGCGCCAGCACTTCGACGAAGTTGTCGAGGGTGAGTGTCGCAAGCGAGAGAGTCATGCCGTAGGACGGAACGAGGGCAGAGGTCAGCAGCGACAAGATCGGCAGGACGAGGGTCACAGCCAGGACGAGACCGACGAGGATCTCGACGGCGAGGCGTGTGTGGCCGAGAAGCCAGAATGGCTTCACGGGCGTGTCATCTTCCAGATGCACGCTATCCTTGCGCGTCAAGAACTGGCTTGCCGCAACGCAGATAATCGCGATGGCCGCGACGAGAAGGCCGAGTGCCGACACATCGCCGAGCATGCCGGGGCCGAAACTCGACAGGCGCCGATAAATCAGAACGGGAAGCGTGAAATAATTCACCGGCGCGCCGAGCAGCGCGGGAATACCGAAATTGCCGATGCCGGCCACGAAGGCGAGCAGTGCCGCGCTGACGAGATGCGGGCGCAGCAGCGGCAGAAGATGATCGGTGAGAATCCGCCAGGGTTGCGCGCCGTCGATGCGCGCGGCCTCGGTGACGGCGAGCGGAATGCGCTTCAGGCCCGCGCTCATCACCACATAGACGAGTGGCGCATGATGCAGGCCGAGCACCAGAATGATACCGCCGCGTCCGAGCATCGGATTGGCGCTGCCTGCTTCCGGCGCGAGACCGAGCGTGTTCAAGATCGGCGAAGCCGGACCGACGAGATGGAGAAAAGCAAGCGCGATCACCTGGGGCGATATCATCACCGACAGGACGAAGAGAAACGACGCGATGCGGCGTCCGCGGATATCCGTGATGCCGAGAACAAGCGCCATGGCGGTGCCGAGTGGCAATGCCAGAAGCGTCGACCACAGGGCCGTTTCCAGCGACGTCTGCGCCGCCCGCAGAGCCGAGCGGCTGGTGAGCGCCGCGAACATGGCATCTGGATTGAAAACGCCACCGAGAAAGAGCGCCGCCAGCAGCAAGCGTGCAGCCGGCAGGACCTCGAAGGCGAAGACGATCAAAGCGACAAGAGCGAGAAGGCCGAAACCCCCCCGCTCCAGAAATGGCTTGTCGTGCGTCCGATATCTCACTGTCCAAAAATGTCGGCGAAGGCCGCCTTGTTCTTGGTCTCGTCGGCAAGCGCTTTTGCCGCATTAAAACTCATGACCTTGATCTGCTCACGCGCCGGATAGCCGGCCGGCAGCGCGACAGCGGGATGAGCCGCGATGTAGCCCTGCTTCAGCGCGAGTTCCTGGCCGTCCTTCGAGAGCACGAAATCGACGAAGGCGCGAGCTGCGTCCGGGTTCTTCGTGCTTTTCAGAATGGCGACGGGCTCGGATACAGCCGAGACGCCTTCCTTCGGGAACACGAACTCCACCGGCGCGCCCTTGGCCTTCTCGCGGATCGGCATGTAGTCGACGATCACGCCGTAGAGCTTCTGGCCACCGGCCACCTGCTTGAGCACGTCGCCGTTGCCGCCGCCGGCAACGGCATCGTTGTCCTTGAGCGCCTCATAGTATTCCCAGCCGCCTTCCATGGTGCCGGTCAGCGTCGCGGCGTGGATGAGGGCGGCGCCCGAGGTGAGCGGGCTCGGCATGACGAGCTGGCCCTTGACCTCGGGCTTGGTGAGATCCTGCCAGGAGGTCGGCTTGAACGACGCCTTGGTGTTGTAGGCGATGCCGGTGGTGATCAGCTTGGTGGCGAACCAGAATTTTTGGGCATCGTGAATACCTGCGGGATAAGCCGAGATGTCGGCCGTCCCGTGCGCCAGCAGGCGGCCCTCCTTCTTCAGGCCCTCCATGGTCACGCTGTCGGCGATCAGCAGTACGTCGGCCTGGGGTTGACCGGCCTCGAACTCAGCGCTCAGCTTGGCGAGGATCTTCGGGGTGCCGTCGCGGACGAAGGTGACGTTGACGCCGGGATGCTTCGCTTTGAAGGCATCGATGGTCTGCTGGGCGTCGGTATTGGGTTGGCTCGTATAGAGAACGAGGTTGCCGGAGAGCCCTTGTGCTTGCGCGAAAGCGGGCACGAGAACGGCGAGCAAGGGCAGGAGGCGCTTGAAGGACACGGGACAATCCTCTCTTTGGGTAAGGCTTTCCCCGCGCTAGCGGTGTTGGATGACGCCTCTGTGACGAAAAGCTTAGTGCGGCAAACGAAAAGGGCCAGCGCACGGCCAGCCCTTTAGCAGATTTACGATGTCGCAGTGAAGTCTCAGGCCGCCAGCTCGGCCCGCACCTTCGCACGGAACTCATCGATGGAGACGAGCTTGCCCTGCCGCTCCACGTTCCAGAAGGTCCAGCCGTTGCAGGACGGAAATCCTTGCGTGAGGGCGCCGATCTTGTGGATCGAGCCGACGATGGCGCCGAGCGCGAGCGTGCCGTCGGCACGCACCACCGCCTTGTGGCGTCGGCGCTCATCCACCAGAACCTCGCCGGCCTTCACATGGCCGCTCTCGATGAGCGACAGGAAGGGCACGCGCACTTCCGTGCGCTTCTCGGGTGCTGCGGCGATCGACACGTCCGAGAGCGGCTCGACCGCATCGATGCGCTTGCGCGCCGCCTTGGCATAGGTCGAGTCGCGCTCAAGGCCGATGAAGTTGCGCCCGAGCATCTTCGCCACCGCACCCGTCGTGCCGGAGCCGAAGAAGGGGTCGAGCACCACGTCGCCGGGATTGGATGAGGAGAGCAGGATGCGTGCGAGCAGAGCCTCCGGCTTCTGCGTCGGGTGCACCTTGCGGCCTTCGGCGTCCTTCAAGCGTTCGTCACCGGTGCAGATGGGGATGAACCAATCCGAGCGCATCTGCACGTCTTCATTGCCGGCTTTGAGCGCATCGTAGTGGAAGGTGTAGCCCTTCGAATCCGCGCCTTTCGAAGCCCAGATCATGGTCTCGTGCGCATTGGTGAAGCGGCGGCCCTTGAAGTTCGGCATCGGGTTGGCCTTGCGCCACACGATGTCGTTCAGGATCCAGAAATTGAGATCCTGCAGGGCTGAGCCGACGCGGAAGATGTTGTGGTAGGAGCCGATGACCCAGAGCGTCGCGTTCTTCTTCATCACGCGGCGCACGGCCAGGAGCCAGGCGCGGGTGAACGCGTCGTAATCGGCAAAGCTCGCGAACTTGTCCCAGTCGTCATCGACCGCATCGACGAGGCTCTGGTCCGGACGCGTCAGCGCCTGTTCGAGCTGGAGATTGTAAGGCGGATCCGCGAAGACCACGTCCACGCTCTCGGGCGGAAGCTTCTCGAGATTGGCGATGCAGTCGCCGAGAAGAATCTCATTGAGAGGAAGAGACGACGGCAGGACGGAGAGGGGCGGTTTACGCCCCGTCCGAGGAGCCGGCGCAGACCGCCCGGTACGCGAGACATGGATCCGGGAGGCGGCGCCGGCAGCCCCGGTACGCAAGGTACCCATGGGTGATCACCGGTTACGCAACTGACACTCCGGATCATGATGGGATAGGGTAAAGAGGAGGTTTCCAAACGCGCAAAATTCCAAATATTTTGGATCGGCAAATCTTGCCTACGCATTGAAAAGATTGAGTTTTTTCGTTAATTAGCGTTAAGGGAGGTTACAGGTCCAGTAACCCTTGGCGTAAGGGTGAAAAACTCAAGCGATGGAACGGGCAGGGACCCTCGCTCGCGATCACCGTGAGATGTGCCTTCGTGCTGTAACCTGCGTTGCTGGCAAAACCGTAAGCGGGATAAGCGTTCCCAAGCCGCGTCATCATGCGGTCGCGGACCACCTTCGCCACGATGGATGCGGCAGCGATCGAAGCAATGTGCGAATCACCCTTGATGACCGCTTCCGTCGCGCAGGGCAGGGCGGGCGGATCGTTGCCATCGACAAAGGCCATATCCGGCTTGCAGGGAAGGGCGGCAAGCGCCCGGCACATGGCGAGCAGCGAGGCCTGCCGGATGTTGATGGTGTCGATCTCCTGATGCGACACCGAGGCGATGCCGACATGAGAGGTCGCGAGGATTTCCGCAAACAGCGCCTCGCGCCTGGCGGCCGTCAGCGCCTTCGAATCGGCCAAGCCCTGAGGCACGTTGTCGAGATCGAGCACGACGGCCGCCGACACCACCGGCCCCGCCAGCGGCCCACGCCCGACCTCGTCGAGCCCGGCGATGCAGGTATAGCCCTGCTTACGGGCGGAAAGCTCGCTGTCGAGGCCGAGGCCGGATTTCCGCTTCAGGCGAATCGCTTCTGTCATGCGCGGGATGAAAGCGGGAACGCGGAGCGGTGTCATCCCCAATGAGCGGACATGAGAGTCGCAGCCTCAACATCATCCCCGGACTTGTTCCGGGGATCCACGTCTTTGCTGTGCTGAGGTTCTTAAGACGTGGATGGCCGGGACTGATCCCCGGATCAAGTCCGGGGACGGCCATGACGCTGGAGTAGGTTTGTAACAAGGCGGCAAGCTAGAAAAGACTCAACTGCCCTGCCTCCTTCGGCGGCACCTTGAACAGGTCCTTGCGCAGGCGCAGGTTGCGCTTGTTCAGGCCGAGACGCTCGGCGGCGGTTTCGAATCTCCGGCCGAGCATCCAGGCATAAGGGCCGATGCCGGATTGGCGGGTGCTCCACTCGGCATCGTAATCCTTGCCGCCGCGCGCCTCCTGCAGCAGCGTGAAGACGTGCTTGAGCTTGTCCGGGTAATGCTCGGCCAGCCAGTCGCGCATCAGATCCTTGAGATCGTGGGGTAGGCGCAGGAGCACGTAGCCCGCTTCCTCAGCGCCTGCGGCAGCGCAGGCCTTCAGGATCGCCTCGATCTCGTGGTCGTTGATTGCCGGGATGATGGGCGCGACCAGGACCGAGACAGGAATCCCGGCCTCCGTCAGCCTCCTGATCGTCTCAAGGCGTTTCGCTGGCGTGGCGGCGCGGGGCTCCATCCTGCGGGCGAGCTTCGGGTCGAGCGTCGTCACCGAAATAGCGACCTTGGCGAGCTGCCTCGCAGCCATCTGGCTCAGGATGTCGATGTCGCGGGTGACGAGGGCCGATTTCGTCACGATGCCGACGGGATGATTCATCCGGTTCAGCACTTCGAGGATGGATCGCGTGATGCGGAAGCGCCGCTCGACCGGCTGATACGGGTCGGTGTTGGAGCCGAGCGCGATCGTCGTCGGCTGATAGTTCGCAGCCCGCAGCTCCTTTTCCAGAAGCTCCGCTGCATTGGGCTTGGCAAAGATCTTGGTCTCGAAATCGAGCCCCGAGGAGAGGCCTTGATAGGCGTGGGTGGGCCTCGCGAAGCAATAGGAGCAGCCATGCTCGCAGCCGCGATAGGGATTGATCGATTTGTCGAAGAGAATGTCCGGCGAATCGTTCTTGGTGATGATCGTGCGCGGCTTTTCGATGATCACTTCGGTCGGCAGGGTGGGAAGCTCCTCCTCGATGTCCCAGCCGTCGTCGAAGCTTTCGCGCTGCGCCGGCTCGTAGCGCCCGGACGGGTTCGCGGAAGCACCCCGGCCGCGCCGACGGTCCACCTCGACGCGATAGGCCGGATCGTCCATGCGCCGCCGCGCTGCCTCCGCCGCCTCCAGAGGCGTGCGCTTTACAGGCCGGGTAAGGAAGGGATCGCGGGCAGGATCTTTAGCGCGAACACTCATGGCGGCCTCAAGCGAATCTGTCGGTTAAGGCTCCAAGCTTAAGAACAAACAGGGAACAAAATCAAGAGATCATCGGCAAGGATGTCCTAGCGACGACATGGCGCCGAGGGGCTATAGTGTTCACATGATTACGGTTCTTGTTCACGTCACGCATGGGCCCGAGGCCCTGGCTGCCACCTTGAGCGCCCTTGTTCCGGCTGTCGCCGCCGGGCTGATCGGCGATGCTGTCATCCTGACGGACAAGCAGGATGAAACCCTGGCGAAAGTGGCGGATGCCGCCGGCGCAACTTTGGTCATCGCGAAGCCCGGCTCATGGATCGAAGGAGCCAATGCTGCACGGCGCGACTGGCTGTTGTGCCTTGACGATGGCGACATCCCGCAGGAGGGCTGGATCCGGGTGCTCGACCGGTTCGTGGCGCTCTCCAAGCCCGAGCAGGGGCTGGCGCGGATGCGGCGTCGGCGGGCGGGTGTCATCAATGCTCTGGTCAACCTGTTCGCCCGCACATCGGTGCGGGGAGGCGATCTGGTCCATCGCCGCGTACTGATGAACGAGATCAGGGCCCGCATGCCCGTACGGCTTTCCGCCACCATCGAGCGCGATCCGGTATTCGGCTGAGTCGAATCAGCTCTTCAGCTTTCCGCGCTTCAGGTGCTCGTCGAGCCTCGGCATGATCTCGACGAAATTGCACGGCCGGTGCCGGTAATCGAGCTGATGGATGAGAATGCCGTCCCAACCATCCTTGCAGGCGCCGGGTGAGCCCGGCAGCACGAAGATGAAGGTCGTGCCGGCGACACCTGCAGTTGCCCGCGACTGGATCGTCGAGGTGCCGACCTTGTCGTACGAGATGCGGTGGAAGACGGCGGAAAAGCCCTCCATCCGCTTGTCGAACAGAGGCTCGATGGCCTCGGGCGTCACATCGCGACCGGTGAAGCCCGTGCCGCCGGTGGTGATGATCACGTCGACGGTGGGATCGGCGATCCAGGCCTGTATCCTGTCGCGAATCGCTTCCACGTCATCCGGCACGATGGCCCTGCCGGCGAGCCGGTGGCCTGCCTTGGTGAGCCGCTCGGCCAGGGTCGCGCCCGATGTGTCATCCTCCAGCGAGCGCGTGTCGGAGATCGTCAGCACCGCGATGCCGAGGGAGATGAAGGGGAGGGATTCGTCGATGCCGGGCATGGAAAGCTCTCGTGTGATCGGCATCGTTCTAGCGCAGAGACGCTCAGGCTTCCACAAATGCCATCCCCGGACGAAGCGCAGCGAAGATCCCGGATCGCCTCTGGCGTCCGGGATGACGCTCAGCCTTTTCTTAAAGCCTGCTCGCCCTGAACGTATCGCAGGCCTGGATCTGCCCTGTCTTCAGACCTGTCGTGAGCCAGCGCATGCGCTGCTCGGAGGAGCCGTGGGTGAAGCTGTCGGGCACCACGCGGCCTTGGCTTTGACGCTGCAGCCGGTCATCGCCGATGGCTTCTGCTGCGCGGATCGCCTCCTCGATGTCGCCCGGTTCGAGCGATTGCCAGCGCTGATTGGAATGGTGCGCCCAGACGCCGGCGAGGCAATCCGCCATCAGCTCGACGCGCACGGAGAGCTGGTTGCCTTCCGCCTGCCCGACCTGACGCTGACGCTCCTGCACGCGCGGCAGGATGCCAAGCTCGTTCTCCACGTGGTGACCGACCTCGTGCGCGAGCACATAGGCATAGGCGAAGTCGCCGCCGGCGCGGAAGCGGCGTTGCATCTCCTCGAAGAAGGAGAGGTCGATGTAAACGGTCTGGTCGAGCGGGCAGTAGAACGGACCCATGGCCGATTGCGCGCCACCGCAGGCAGAGCGGGTGGCGTCTGAGAACAGCACAAGCTTCGGCGGATCGTATTTGATATTGACCTGCTGCTGTAGGACTGTGTTCCATACGTCCTCCGTGTTGCCGAGAACGGCCGAGGCGAAGCGGCCCATCTCGTCCTGCGGCGTGCCCTGGCGGCCCTGCTGTTGCTGCTGATAGCCGGAGCCACCGCTCATCATCTCGGCGCCGCCGATGAGGATGCGCGGGTCGATGCCGAGCGCCCATCCGATAAGGCCCAGGATCACGATCGTTCCGATGCCGAGCCCGCCCGCGCCACCGGGCAGACCCATGCCACGACGATCTTCCACATTCGACGAGGTTCGAAAGTCTTCCCAGCGCATGATCCACCTTCCAGCCGCGGTATAAAGCTCCGCAGGGGCTTAAGGCTTAAGCATATGAACCGGTTCCGAAACTGGCTCGGACGAGAGCCTTACTCCCTGCCGTCGAGCGCGCGCCTCAGAGCCTGGAAGTCCCGCCAGCCGAGCCGCTTCTGCAGGGGCTGGCGCAGGAGATAGGCCGGGTGAAGGGTCGGCAGGGCCCTGATCTCGCGTCCATCCTCCGTCTTGTAACTATACCAGCGGCCGCGGGTGCGGAGAATGCCATCCTTGATACCCAAAAGATTTTGGGCGGCAGGACCGCCGAGGCAGAGCACGAATTCCGGGCTCGCCAGCTCGATCTGCCGGGCGATGAACGGCTTGCAGATCGCCACCTCCTGCGGGGTCGGCGTGCGGTTGCCCGGCGGGCGCCAGGGTACGATGTTGGCGACGTAGACCTGAGTGCGGTCGAGCCCGATGGTCGCGAGCATGCGGTCGAGCAATTGGCCGGAGCGGCCCATGAAGGGCTTCCCGATCCGGTCCTCGTCCGCGCCGGGGGCTTCACCCACCAGCATGACACGGCCTTCCGGATTGCCGTCCGCGAAGGCGAGGTTCTTGGCCGAGAACTTCAGGGCGCAGCCGTCGAAGCCCGCGAGAATAGCCTCGAGCTCTTCCAGCGACTGGACATGGCGCGCCTGCTCGCGAGCCATGCTCGCCACTTCTTCCGGCGCGCTCGCCGCCGCTTTCGGCAGGGCGCGGGGAGGGGGAGCAGAGGGGGAAGCTTTGGGTGAGGCCTGAGCCGCAGCCTTGGCAGGCGGGCGCTCGGCCTTCGGCTCGGCAAAGCGATTGTGCGGAGTCTCGTCGAGCGCGAGATCGACTCCCGCCTCGACATGGAAGTCGAGCAGCGCCTGGAGAGCGTCGCGGTCGGAAGAGAGATCCTGCATAGGGCCTATGTAAGCATTCCAAGGGCTGTGGACAACTCAGGACCCACAAAGGATCCAGACAGATCTTGCTCTCACGAGATCAAGTCGAAGAGCGTCGGGCTCTCGTCGCGTCGGGCGCCTTCGATGGCGAGGAGGCGACGCTTGGTCGTGGCACCGCCATTGGCCGAGAAGCCTCCGAGTTTGCCATCCGCCGCGACGACCCGGTGGCAGGGGACGATAACGGCAAACGGATTGCGCCCGAGCGACTGCCCGATCGCCCGGGCGTTGTCGATGCCGAGCCGGGATGCGACCTCGCCGTAGGTCAGCACGCGGCCCGGCGGAATGCTGCGGGCGACCTCGTAAACGCGACGGTCGAAGTCGGACACGCCGTCCATGTCCAATTGCACGTCGGACAGATCGCGTGCTTCACCCTGCAGCAGAGCCGTTACATCGGCGATGATGCCCTGAATGGTCGGTGAAGCCACGGCTTCGCAGATCCCGGGGAAGCGCTTGGCGATGCGGCCACGTGTTCTCGATACATCGTCCTCAGGAAGCTGAAAGCCGATGACGCCGCGCTCGTTCCAAGCAAGCCCGCAGAAGCCGATGGGCGTCTCGAAAAGCGTATAGAACGCCGCGTGGTTGGACAGATGATCCTGCATGCTTTTTTTGTAAACCTCCCGTCGGTGTCGAACAACTCAGGATGACCTTTTCCACTGCATCATCGAGCCCGTCCATTTCACTCAGAACAGACGGCATAATCGGGTTTCGGCATAACCTTATGCAGAAAGGGAACTTTCAGACGGGCCGCAATGAAGCTAGGACAGTTCCAAAGAAGGCTGCACTTGAGAAGTCGGCGAGATTGTTCATATGTAAACGATCTGGTCCTTGATGCTTCGAAGTCGCGTACAGGAGAACACTCATGTCCGATCTGCCCGCCCGTGAATCGATGGAGTTCGACGTCGTCATCGTCGGCGCCGGCCCTGCCGGTCTCGCGACGGCG
This sequence comes from Microvirga sp. GN3, assembly GCF_055792825.1. Lineage (NCBI taxonomy): Bacteria > Pseudomonadati > Pseudomonadota > Alphaproteobacteria > Hyphomicrobiales > Methylobacteriaceae > Microvirga > Microvirga sp. GN3. The sequence goes on along the minus strand of NZ_JBVVAK010000008.1, from coordinate 72,756 downwards.
ATCCGGCTCAAACAGCAGGCGGCGCAAGCCGGGGCGGACCTCTCCGTGGTGGTGGTGGAGAAGGGCTCCGAGGTCGGCGCCCACATCCTCTCCGGCGCAGTGATCGATCCCATCGGCCTCGACGGCCTGCTGCCGGAGTGGCGCGAAGATCCCGACCGACCTCTGAAGACGCAGGTCACCGCCGACGAGTTCATGTATCTGGGACATGCCGGCGGCGTGAAGTTCCCCAACGTGTTCATGCCCAAGCTCATGAACAACCACGGCAATTTCGTCGGCTCGCTCGGCAACGTCGCCCGCTATCTCGGCCGCAAGGCGGAAGAACTCGGTGTCGAGATCTATCCCGGCTTCCCGGCATCGGAAGTGCTGGTCGAGGACGGCAAGGTAGTGGGTGTGGCTACCGGCGACATGGGCATCAGCCGCAACGGCGAGCCCAACGCCAACTTCACCCGCGGCATGGAGCTGCGCGCCAAGTACACGATCTTCGGCGAAGGCGCCCGCGGCTCGCTCACCAAGCAGATGGTCGAGCGCTTCGGCCTCAATGCCGGCCGGGATCATCAGAAATATGGCATCGGCATCAAGGAGCTGTGGCAGGTGAAGCCCGAGCACTTCCAGCCCGGCCTGGTGCGCCACTCCATGGGCTGGCCGCTGCCCAACAATGCCGGCGGCGGCTCTTGGCTCTACCATTTCGACGACAATCTGGTGTCGGTCGGTTTCGTGGTGCATCTCAACTACAAGAACCCGACCCTGTCGCCCTTCGACGAGTTCCAGCGCTTCAAGACGCACCCGATGGTGCGCGACGTGTTCGAGGGCGGCAAGCGCATCGGCTACGGGGCGCGGGCGATCATGGAGGGCGGCTGGCAGTCGGTGCCGCGCCTGAGCTTCCCGGGCGGCTGCCTGGTCGGCGACTCGGCCGGCTTCGTCAATGTGCCGCGCATCAAGGGCAGCCACAACGCGATCCTGTCGGGCATGCTCTGCGCCGATCATGTCTTTGCGGCCCTGCAGGCGGGCCGGGCCCATGACGAGGTCGCGGCTTACGAGGAATCCTGGCGCGCCTCGCCGATCGGCTACGATTTGAAGCGGGTGCGCAACGTGAAGCCGCTCTGGTCGCGCTACGGCACCGCTATCGGCGTGGCCTTGGGCGGACTCGACATGTGGCTGACCGAGATCTTCAACTGGTCGCCCTTCGGCACCATGAAGCACGGCAAGCCGGACCATGAATGCCTGCTGCCCCTCGATCAGGTGACGCCGATCAAGTACGACAAGCCGGATGGGGTGCTGACCTTCGACAAGCTGTCCTCGGTGTTTTTGTCGAACACCAACCACGAGGAGGACCAGCCGGTCCATCTCAAGGTCAAGGATCCAAGCCTGCAAAAGGCCTCCGAGCATGATGTCTATGGCGGCCCCTCGCAGCACTACTGCCCGGCGGGCGTGTATGAGTGGGTCGAGGGCGAGGGCGGCGTGCGCTACCAGATCAACGCCCAGAACTGCGTCCACTGCAAAACCTGTGACATCAAGGACCCGAACCAGAACATCAACTGGGTCACGCCCGAGGGCGGCGGCGGACCGAACTACGTCAATATGTGACAGTATTCGCCGTTTGGCGGTCATCCCGGACGCCGCAGGCGATCCGGGATCGGCAAAAGAACATAGCGTCATTCTCGCCTAACGATCCCGGGTTCTGCTTCGCAGCCCCGGGATGACGCTTTGCTGTTTCTCGCCTTACCCACTCCCTCACGCGGCTTTTACGTCCCCAGCGGCAATTGTCCCCTTGCGGCCACTGGAGGGAGACGCCATTCTCCGGCCTGATTTGACGCACATCTCCACCATCAAGAGATGTTGCGATGATTGGAGCCGCGCTTCGTGCCCACTTTGAAACTGCCTTTGGCCCGTAAGGGCCTGCCTGCACTGATGCTTATGGCTGCCGGCCTGCTGGCCGCGCCGGTCGTAGCCGCGAATACGGAAGACGAGATCGTGAGGCCCGCCCAGAGCCTGGAGGGCAACTATCTTTCGGCCTATGTGGCAGGCTCCGCGCGGGATACCGAGGCTGCGACCATCTTCTTCCGCGAGGCGATCCAGGAGGACCCTCGCAACCAGGAGCTTTTGGAGCGTGCCTTCGTGGCTTTCCTGGCCAACGGCTCCATGACCGAGGCTGTCCGCGCGGCCGAGCGCCTGTCCGCCCAGGACCCGTCGAACAACCTGGCGCAGTTCGCTCTCGCAGTCCGCTCCCTCAAGGGCCAGAAATATGCCGATGCCCGGTCGCGCCTCACGAAGGGCGCCCGCGGCCGTCAGGCGGATCTGACGGCGACGCTTCTGACCGCCTGGACCTATGCCGGCTCCAAGGACGGCAAGCAGGCGCTGGCCACCGTCGACAAGCTTAAGAACGAGCGCGCCTTCGACCAGTTCAGGGAATACCACGCCGCCCTGATCGCGGACGTGGTCGGCAATCCGACCGAGGCCGAGAAGCGCTTCAAGGCGGCCTACGAGGGCGAGCGCAACACCCTCCAGGTGGTCGATGCCTATGGCCGCTTCCTGGCCAAGCGCGGCCGCAAGGATGAGGCTCTGAAGATCTACCAGGCCTTCGACGAGGTGGCGCCTCGCCATCCAATTGTCCGCGCGGCCATGAAGGCGCTGGAGGAGGGCAAGCCCCTCACACCGCTTGTCACCAATGCGCAGGATGGCGCGGCGGAACTGCTCTACGGCCTCGGCGTCGTCGGCAATACGCAGGGCGACGAGCTCACCGCCATCATCTATCTGCGGCTCGGTCTCGATCTGAAGGGCGATCATCCGCTCGCCCTCGTGACGCTCGGCGACGTCTACGAGCGCCTGAAGCAATACGACAAGGCCAACGCGATCTTCGAGAAAATCCCGAAGGATTCGCCCGTGCGGCCGAGCGCCGACATCTCCATCGGCCACAATTTCGAGCTGATGGGTCGGGGCGAGGACGCGATTTCTCATCTCGAGAAGCTCATGAAGGAGCGTCCGGACGATGTGGAAGTCGTCATGGCGCTCGGCAACGTGCAGCGCTCGCGCAAGAAATTCGCCGAGGCCGCCGAAACCTATTCCAAGGCGATCAACCTCATTGGCCAGCCCGAGCGCGGCCACTGGATCCTCTACTTCTATCGCGGCACGTCCTACGAGCGCGCGAAGCAGTGGGACAAGGCGGAGATCGATCTGAAAAAGGCCCTGGAACTCGTTCCCGAGGGGCTTCCGGCCGGCCGGGCGCAGGTGATGAACTACCTGGCCTATTCCTGGGTCGACCAGAACATGAATATCGACGAGGCCTTCAAGATGCTCACGAAGGCCGTGGAGCTCGCGCCCCGCGACGGAATGATCATCGACTCGCTCGGCTGGGCCTATTACCGCATGGGCCGCTACGACGACGCCGCGCGCGAACTGGAAAAGGCCGTGGAGTTGAAGCCGGGCGATCCGACCATCAACGATCATCTGGGCGACGCCTATTGGAAGGTCGGGCGCAAGGTCGAGGCGAAATTCCAGTGGGACCACGCCAAGTCTTCCGATCCCGAGCAGGAGGAATTGGTGAAGATCCTCAAGAAGATCGATAACGGTCTCGAAGAGGAGCCGAAGCCGGCCGCCGCCGAGAACGTGCCTGCGCCCCAGCCGGAAGCGCCGAAGAAGAACGGCGGGTAATCTCCACGTTTATTATGTAATCTCCACGTTTATTATATTGATCTCATGGCCGGGCTCGTCCCGGCCATTTTCTTTTCTGAGACGTTTTACACCGTCATTCCGGGTTCACCTACGGCGCCCGCGGAATGACAGTGGAGCGTTAGAGGCAATCCTTCCCAACGGCCTCGCTCTCGGGCATTGAGACGCCATGCTTCAGCCGCTTGCAACCCGCGCGCCCGCCAAAATCAACCTGACGCTCCACGTGCTTGGGCGCCGGGCAGATGGCTATCATGAGCTGGAGAGCCTCGTGGCCTTCGCCGGCACGGGCGACGATCTGCGGATCGAGCCCGGAGCAGGGCTGGCGCTTGAAGTCAGCGGCCCGACAGCCTCGCTCGCTGGAAGCGATGCCGACAATCTCGTCCTGAAGGCTGCGCATCTTCTGGCGGATCGTGTGAGAGGCCTGCGGCTCGGCACCTTCCACCTGACGAAGCGCCTGCCGGTCGCGGCCGGGATTGGCGGCGGATCATCCGATGCGGCGGCCGCCCTGCGGCTGCTGGCTCGCCTCAATGGCCTGCCGCTGTCTCACCCTGCCGTGCGCGAAGCAGCGCGCCTGACGGGTGCGGATGTGCCCGTTTGCCTGGAGCCGAGGGCGCGCATGATGCGCGGTTCAGGTGAGGAACTCGGCGCACCTCTGAACCTGCCGCGCCTGTTCGCCGTGCTGGTTAATCCACGCGCGCCGGTCGAGACGCCCGCGGTGTTCAAAGCGCTTGGGTTGCAGCCCGGTCAGAATCTGGCGGGAGCGAGTCATCCGAGCGTTGAGCGAAGTGCGCTGATCGATGCTTTGAAAAGCGCGCGCAACGATCTCGAACCGCCTGCACTGCAAATTCAGCCGCTGATTGGCGAAGCGCTCGCTCTGTTGCAGGAAACGGCAGGCTGTCGCTTGGCGCGCATGTCGGGTTCGGGTGCGACCGTGTTCGGGATCTATGACAATTGCGATATCGCTGCTGAAGCCGGAAAGCAGATCCAGCGCGCACGGCCTGCTTGGTGGGTGAAGGCGACAAGCCTTCGGTAAATGCCATTCTCGCCGTCATCCCCGGGCTTGTCCCGGGGATGACGTCTTTGCATCGCTGAGGTTCTTAAGATGTGAAGGGCCGGGACTGATCCCCGGATCAAGTCCGGGGACAGCCATGACGTAGAGATATCAGAGTTGCATTGAAGCGTTTCTTACCACGCCGGGATGATGGCGCCCTTGAACCGCTCCTCCAGGAATTTCGCGACTTCCGGCGACTGATAGGATTCCACGAAGGTCTTGATCTCCGGGCGGGTGTCGCCCTCGCGGGCGGCGATGAAATTGGCGTAAGGATTGCCCTCGCGCTTCTCCACCGCGATCGTGTCCTTGCGGATGTCGAGGCCGGCATTGAGCGCGTGGTCGGTGTTGATCACGGCCGCATCGAGATCGGGCAGGGCGCGCGGCAGTTGCGCCGCATCGAGCTCGGAGAATTTCACGTTCTTCGGGTTCTCGGCGATGTCGAGCAGGCTCGGCGACAGACCCTTGCCGTCCTTGATCTTGATCACGCCTTGAGCGGCAAGCAGGTTGAGCGCGCGGCCGCCATTGCTCGGATCGTTCGGGATGCCGATCTTGGCGCCGCTCTGTAGATCGGCGATGCCCTTCACCTTGGACGAATACAATCCGATGGGCTGCACGAAGGTGAAGCCGACGGGTACGATCTTGTAGCCGCGGGCCGCGATCTGCGCGTCGAGATAGGGCTTGTGCTGGAAGGCGTTGGCATCGAGGTCCTTGCGCTCCAGCGCCTCGTTGACGAGAGCGTAATCGGAGAAGGGCACGAGTTCGACATTCAGGCCTTTCGTGGCCGCGACCTTCTTGACGACCTGCGCCACTTCTTCCTCGGCGCCGGACATGACGCCGACCTTGATGCTCTTCTGCTGGGCGGTGGCCGGCAGTGCGGCGGCAACGACGGCACTGATGGCGAACGAAGCGGACAACAGGGTGCGACGGGAGAAAACGGACATGGGAGGTCTCTTTCAGACAAAGTTCGTCGCGGCTTCAACACGAAACCGGACAGGTTGTTCGAGCTTTGGATTTAAGATTTCAGGCCGTGATGCGACGACAGCGTTCAGCCAGGAGATGCTGAGGGACAGGCATGGATGCCGTCATGAGGGAAAGACGCGTCATAATCATCGATCCTCGTGAACCACGAGGCGGGATTCGCCCGTGGCGCTTTAGCCTTTGATCACGCGGGGCAAGCTGCTCGTCTCAAATCGCCGCGGCCTCAAGGCGATGGGCATCGCCTCAAGACAGGATTGGTTTTATCGCCGTTGATTTTTATGTCAACCATTCCGTTCTGTAAAAAGAACAAGTCAGCTATGCTCAGTAGGCGCGGGCGATGCAGAACTCGACCGCATCGAGCAGGGCCTGCTTCATCGGGCTCGACGGGAAGAGGGCGAGCGCGTCGCGAGCCATGGCGCCGTAATGGCGGGCACGTTCGACGGTGTCCTCCAGCGCGCGATGACGGCGCATGATGGCAATGGCCTGTTCGAGATCCGCATCCTCGATGTCGCCCTGTTCGAGCACGCGCTTCCAGAAGGCGCGTTCCTCGTCCGTGCCGCGACGGAAGGAGAGGACCACGGGGAGGGTGATCTTGCCCTCGCGGAAATCGTCGCCCACGTTCTTGCCCAGTGTCGCGGCCTTGCCGCCGTAATCGAGTGCGTCGTCCACGAGCTGGAAGGCGATGCCGAGATTCATGCCGTAGGAACGGCAGGCAGCCTGTTCGGCCTTAGGGCGACTGGCGATGACGGGCCCGACCTCGCAGGCGGCGGCGAAGAGTTCCGCTGTCTTGCCGCGAATGACTGCGAGATATTCGTCTTCGGTCGTTTCGGTGTTCTTGGCGGCGGCGAGCTGCATCACCTCGCCCTCGGCGATCACGGTCGCGGCGGCGGAGAGGATGTCGAGGGCGCGCAAGGAACCCACTTCCACCATCATGCGGAAGGCCTGGCCGAGCAGGAAATCGCCGACGAGCACGCTCGCCTCGTTGCCCCATTTGATTCGGGCCGCAATCTTGCCGCGGCGCATGTCGCTCTCGTCCACCACGTCGTCGTGGAGGAGGGTGGCCGTGTGCATGAACTCGACGGAGGCCGCGAGCTTCACATGCCCGTCACCCTGGTAGCCGGAGAGGCCGGCGGTCGCGAGCGTCAGCATGGGCCGCAGGCGCTTACCGCCGGAGGAGATCAGGTGGTTTGCCACTTCCGGGATCATCGTGACCTCGGAGCCCGTGCGCGACAGGATCATCGCATTGACCCGTTCCATGTCGGAGGCCACAAGGGACACGAGCTTCTCGATGCTCGCATTCTTCTCGGGATGCTTGTCTTCGAACGGAACGACGACGCCCACGTCTCACTACCCGGGTTGCCGGCCAGTTTGGCCGGTAGGAATATCAGTCACCGGCATGGCACTTTCCATGCTGCAATGCAAACGCTTACCGCATGGGAAGGATCTCAAGCCGATGGTCGAAATCGTCCGCACCAACGATCTCGTTCTGATCGGCTTCCTACAATCCCTCTTGGAAAACGCCAATATCCCGGTTCTCGTCGCCGACATGCATATGAGCGCCCTGGAGGGCATGATCGGCGCCTTCCCCCGCCGCATCCTCGTGCCCGAGGATCATCTGGCGCAGGCGCGCCGCCTGATCAGCGATGCCGGGTTAGAGGCTGAGCTGCGGCATGGTTGAGATCACGGAAGATTTATTGCTGGGCGAGCGCGTTCACCTCGTCCAGCCGGCCAAGGGACACCGCGCCGGCACCGATGCGGTGTTGCTCGCGGCCTCCGCCCCGGCAATGCCGGGCGATGTGGTCGTAGATGTAGGCGCGGCGACCGGCGCCGTCGGTCTCATGGTTGCAGCCCGGGAGAAGGGCGCGCGCTTCGTCTTCGTGGAGCGCGATCCGGCTCTCGCAGGACTCTGCCGCCGGAACTGTCGCGACAATGGTGTGGACGGGACTGTTGCCGTCGCGGACGTGCTGGATAAGGCTTCGCGCCTGACTGCGGGCCTCAATCCGGAAGGAGCCGATCTCGTCCTCACCAACCCGCCCTTCCTGGAGGAGGGACAGGCCCGGATCTCGCCCGACCGGGGCCGGGCGGCAGCTCATGCCCTCCCTGCGGGTGGTCTTGAGGCCTGGCTCAAGGCTTGCACGGGGCTTCTCAAGCCCAAGGGCCGGTTCGTGATGATCCACAGGGCGGATCGGGTGGCTGAATGCCTTCATATTCTGGAAAAATGGCTCGGGGGCTTGGAACTCCGCTTCGTCCATCCGAGCGCCGAGAAGCCTGCGATTCGCTTCCTGATCTCCGGCATCAAAGGCAGCCGGGCTCCCTTGAGCATCCTGCCGCCGCTGATCCTGAATGGTCCCGACGGGCAGTTCACCCTGCAGGCAGATGCCCTGCATAGGGGCGAGGCCAATCTCCTATGAAGAAGGGCGCCTTTCGGCGCCCTCAGTCGATTTACCAGCGATAGCCGGGTCTGCCGACCGTACGGCAGACCTCGACCGGACGACGCACCCAGCGATAGCCATTCCAGGCCCGCCGCGACTCGACCCAGCAGCGGCGCGCGGTGCGGACGGGACGGTAAGCTCCATACGGACGCCCATAATAGGGACGTCCATAATAGCGACGTCCGTAATAGGGTCGCCCGTACTGAACAGTCACAACCGGCGCAGGTCCCCCATAGCCGTAACCCCGATAGTAGGGCTGCGCCTCAGCCGGCTGTACTGACAGTGCACCGAATCCCAGGGCCGCAAAACTAAGAAGGCCGAACATCAGCTTACGCATTCATTCTCTCCTCAACTCCGCCCAGACACCGACTGAAACGATGTCACGACCGGGCTGTTGTCCATGATGAAGATTTAAACGGTCTTAACTGAACGCAGACCGACAATTTCCCTAACGGTATGTTCATCTTGGGAAGCCGGGCCGTGCACCCTACATAGACGCTATGGCACAAACAGCGTTCTCCTCCATGCTTCCGGCACGTCTGCAATTCCTTCTTCCGAGCAAGTACCGCACCTATCCCAATCCCATCGTGTCCGTCGTGCGCCTGTCGGGTCCTATCGGCGCCATCATGCCCCTGCGGACGGGCCTCGCCATGTCGAGCGTGGCGCCACTTCTGGAGCGTGCCTTCTCGGTGCCGGGCGCGAAGGCGGTGGCGCTCGTCATCAACTCGCCGGGCGGATCGGCGGCGCAATCGCACCTGATCTTCAAGCGCATTCGGGCCTTTGCGGAGGAGAAGAAACTTCCCGTCATCGCCTTCGTGGAGGATGCGGCGGCCTCCGGCGGCTACATGATCGCCTGCGCGGCGGATGAGATCTATGCCGATCCGGCCTCCATCGTCGGCTCCATCGGGGTCGTCTCCGCGAGCTTCGGCTTCCACGAGCTGATCGAGCGCATCGGCGTCGAGCGGCGGGTGCACACGGCCGGCAAGAGCAAGGCGATGCTCGATCCGTTCCGGCCCGAGAACCCAGATGACGTGGTGCGCCTGAAAGGGCTCCAGCGCCAGATCCATCAAGTCTTTGAGAACCTCGTCCGTGACCGCCGGGGTGAAAAGCTCGACGATTCCTATGACGATCTGTTTTCCGGCGCCTTCTGGGTCGGGGCGGAGGCGGTCGATCTCGGTCTCATCGACGGTCTCGGCGATATCCGCACCATCCTGCGCCAGCGCTTCGGCGAGAAGGTCCAGTTCCGTATGATCGAACCCGCCCGCCCGCCGCTGCTCGGCCGCTTGCTGGGGCGCCGTTCGCTCAACCAGGGCAGTCTCATAGACCCGGGCGAAATCGTGGGAGCCCTCGAAGAGAGGGCCGCCTGGGCGCGGCTGGGGCTTTAAACACACTCCGCACTGTCATTCCGGGGCGGCCAAAGGCCGAGCCCGGAATCCATAAACACCACGTCTCAAGACAGGGCGAGTAGCGTCACGCCCTTTTTGCACTGTTAGCGGTTATGGATTCCGGGCTCCGCTCCGCGGTCCCGGAATGACAGTGCGGAGGTTGCGAGGCTCCCAAATGGCCCCAGCGCTTGACTTGGGCGGCCCATCATCCCAAGGGTTCGCCTGACATTTTTGAGACAAACCGGACGCCGACATGACGAGCGAACCCGCGCATATGAACCCTGCGCGCTCTTTCCAGGGCCTCATCCTCACGCTCCAGCGCTACTGGGCCGAACAGGGCTGCGTCATCCTCCAGCCCTACGACATGGAGGTCGGTGCGGGTACGTTCCACCCGGCCACCACCTTGCGGGCGCTTGGTCCCAAACCCTGGCGCGTGGCCTATGTGCAGCCCTCCCGCCGCCCGAAGGACGGGCGCTACGGCGAGAACCCGAACCGACTCCAGCACTATTACCAGTTCCAGGTGATCCTGAAGCCGAACCCGCCGAACCTGCAGGAGCTCTATCTCGGTTCGCTGAAAGCCATCGGCATCGATACGAGCGTCCATGACATCCGCTTCGTCGAGGACGATTGGGAGAGCCCGACGCTCGGCGCCTGGGGGCTTGGCTGGGAATGCTGGTGCGATGGCATGGAAGTGTCGCAGTTCACCTACTTCCAGCAGGTGGCCGGTTTCGAGTGCTCGCCGGTCGCAGGCGAACTGACCTACGGCCTTGAGCGCCTCGCCATGTATCTGCAGGGTGTGGAATCGATCTACGACCTCAACTTCAATGGGCTCGAAGGCGACCGGAAGGTCACCTACGGCGATGTCTTCTTGCAGGCCGAGCAGGAATATTCGCGCCACAACTTCGAATATGCCGACACGGAGATGCTGTTCCGGCATTTCCGCGACGCGGAAGCCGCCTGCCGCAAGTATCTCGCGGATGGCGAGCCGAAGCCCGGTTCCAACGATAACCGCCATCTGATGGCACTGCCGGCCTACGACCAGTGCATCAAGGCCAGCCACGTGTTCAACCTGCTCGACGCCCGCGGTGTGATCTCCGTCACCGAGCGCCAGAGCTACATCCTGCGCGTCCGCGAACTGGCGAAAGCCTGCGGCGCCGCATGGCTGAAGACCGAGGGCGGAGGCGTGGCGGCTTGATTGCTGCCTCCATCCGTTTCCTTCCTCAGACATAAAGTTCTCCGATGCCCGATCTTCTCCTCGAACTCTTTTCTGAAGAAATCCCCGCCCGCATGCAGCGCCGTGCAGCAGAGGATTTGAAGAAGCTTGTTACCGATGCGCTCGTGGAGCGTGGTTTTCTCTATGAGGGCGCCAGGGCCTTCTCCACGCCGCGTCGTCTGGCGCTGCACATCGCAGGCTTGCCCGTGAAGGGGCAGGACGTGCGTGAGGAGCGCAAAGGTCCACGCGTCGGCTCGCCGGATGCGGCGATCCAGGGCTTCCTGAAGGGTGCGGGGCTTTCTTCCATCGAGCAGGCGAAGATCGAGAGCGATCCGAAGAAGGGCGAGTTCTACGTCGCAATCATCGAAAAGCCCGGCCGCTCGACGCCGGACGTGCTGGCTGAGATCCTGCCCACCATCGTCAAGAACTTCCCCTGGCCGAAATCCATGCGGTGGGGCGCGGCGTCCGCTGAGCCCGGCTCGCTCCGCTGGGTGCGCCCGCTTCATTCCGTCATCTGCACCTTCGGGCCCGAGACGGAGGATCCGGAGGTGGTGCGGTTCGACATCGATGGCATCGCTACGGGCGATGTCACGAAGGGCCACCGCTTCCTCGCACCAGGCGAGATCCGTGTGAAGCGCTTCGACGATTACGCGCCGGCGCTGGAGCGCGCGAAGGTCGTGATCGACACGGATCGCCGCAAGGATATGATCCTGCACGACGCGAAAGATCTCGCCTTCGCGCAAGGGCTCGAACTCGTCGAGGATGAAGGCCTGCTCGAGGAGGTTGCCGGCCTCGTGGAATGGCCTGTGGTGCTCATGGGCTCGTTCGACGAGGCTTTTCTCGACATCCCTCCGGAGGTGATCCGCACCACGATCCGCGCGAACCAGAAATGCTTCGTGCTGCGCGATCCCAACACCGGCAAGCTCGCCAACAAGTTCCTGCTCACCTCGAATCTCGTCGCCAGCGACGGCGGCAAGACCATCGTCGGCGGCAACGAGCGCGTGGTGCGCGCGCGCCTCTCCGATGCGAAATTCTTCTGGGAGACGGACCAGAAGGTGAAGCTGGAAGACCGGCTGGAGAAGCTGAAATCCATCATCTTCCACGAGAAGCTCGGCACGCAATACGAGCGCGTGGAGCGCATCGCGGCGTTGGCCAAGGAACTGGCGCCTGTCGTCGGTGCCGATCCTGAACTCGCAGAGCGCGCCGCGCGTCTCGCCAAGGCTGATCTTGTCACCGAGATGGTGGGCGAGTTTCCCGAACTGCAGGGCCTGATGGGCCGCTATTACGCGACGCTGCAGGGCGAGCACCCGTCCATCGCAGCCGCCGTCGAGGAGCATTACAAGCCGCTCGGTCCGTCCGACCGCGTGCCGACCGATCCAGTCTCGGTGGCTGTGGCGCTTGCCGACAAGATCGACACGCTCGTCGGCTTCTGGGCCATCGACGAGAAGCCGACGGGATCGAAGGATCCGTATGCGCTCCGCCGCGCGGCTCTCGGCGTGATCCGGCTGGTGCTGGAGAACAATCTCAAGCTGCCGCTGATCTCCCTGCTGGCGAAACCCTTCGCTCGCGACGCGAAGGACGTTCTCTTCGAGGAATTCATGCAGGCCAAGAAGCTTGTGGAAGCCATCGAGGGCAGCGCTCTCGCCGGGCTCGTCAATCATCCGACACTGCCGGATCTCGAATCCATCTTCCGGCAGCGGCAATTGGGGAATTCCGAGAGCCTGGCGCGCATCATGTATGTGCGCGCGCTCGACCTTCTCTCGTTCTTCGCCGACCGCCTCAAAGTCTATCTCCGCGACCAGGGTGCGCGCCACGATCTCATCGATGCCGTGTTCTCGCTGGAAGGACAGGATGACCTGCTCATGATCGTCCGCCGCGTGGAGGCGCTGGGCCGCTTCCTCGACACGGAGGACGGCAAGAACCTACTCGCGGGCTATCGCCGTGCGGCCAATATCCTGCGCATCGAGGAGAAGAAGGACGGCCGCTCCTACAGCGAGGCACCCGATCTTCAGATCGTGAACGATCAGGGGCAGATCGAGGAGAAGGCGCTCGCTGTAGTCCTTCACGGGGCCAAGGAAGAGGCGAAGACGGCTGTCGAAGCAGAGGATTTCGAGGGCGCGATGCGCGCCCTGTCCCGCCTGCGCCAGCCCGTGGACGCCTTCTTCGACAAGGTGACCGTCAATGCGGAGGATCCGGCGCTTCGGGCCAATCGCCTGCGGCTCCTCAACGACATCCGCGAGGCGACCCGCACGGTGGCGGACTTCTCCCGCATCGAGGGATAGAAATCTCTGCCGACGCCGCTCGGTCCGTCGGCAGGGACATCCACTCAATCCGAAAGAGGAAAGTTCCCTCCTCCTTGGAGACCATCCTCGGGAGTTAATTCATGTTAAGGTGTGGCGCGAGGGGCACAGCCAACCGGCCACCTAGGCTCTAGGTAGGCGGCAACTGATTCATTCAGAAGACCGATGATGATTCGACGCCTCCTGATTGCCGCTCTTCTGAGCGCTCCTCTCGCTGCTTGCCAAACCGCCCAGCAACAGCCGGTCGCCACGGCGGGCGACTCCGCCTGGTATATCGGCTCCATTCCGGACAAGCCGCACAACATTCCGCTGGTCGACCGCCGCAAGATGGAGGCGAAGTACGCCCGCCAGACGGTCGAGTACAAGGGCCCCGAGAAGGCGGGCTCCATCGTGGTCGATATCGACGAGCGCATGCTCTATCTCGTCCAGCCCGAGGGCAAGGCGATCCGCTACGGCGTCGGCGTCGGCAAGCAGGGCTTCTCTTGGAGGGGCATTGCGTCAGTCGGTCGCAAGGGCGTGTGGCCGAACTGGTCGCCCACCAAGACCATGGTCGGCATCAAGCCGGACCTGCCGCGCTACATGGAAGCCGGAATCGACAATCCGCTCGGCGCCCGCGCCCTCTATCTGCACCAGAACGGCGCCGACACGCTGTTCCGCATCCACGGCACCAACGAGCCCTGGAGTATTGGCGAACAGGTCTCCTCCGGCTGCGTGCGCATGCTGAACGAGGATGTCGCCGACCTCTACGAGCGCGTCCCCGTCGGCACGACGGTCTATGTGAAGCGCAACGGGCGGTATCGGGTTTGAAAAAAGGCGGCCTTTGGGCCGCCTTTTTTGTTCGTGGCATGACCTATTTCGTCTACATGCTCGCCAGCGGCCGCCACGGGACCTTGTATGTCGGCGTCACAAACGACCTGTCGCGCCGGATCTTCGAGCATAAAGAGCATACAAGGGGCTTTGCGTCGAAATACGGCGTGACCCGCTTCGTCTGGTACGAGAGCTATGAGCAGATCACGGAAGCCATCGCTCGCGAGAAAAAGCTCAAGAAGTGGCGACGTGACTGGAAAATCCGCCTGATTGAAGAGATGAACCCCGAGTGGGAGGATCTCTACCTCACCCTCAACCAGTGAAATACTGTCATTCCGGGGCCGCGCAGCGGAGCCCGGAATCCATAACCACGACATTTCCAGAGAGGGCGACCGGCGTCACATCCCCTCCTGAACCGTCAGCGTTTATGGATTCCGGGCTCGCCTACGGCGCCCCGGAATGACAGTGGAGGTTGGTTTAAGGACTCCTGTCCTGCCCCAGGGCCTCCCTCGCCGGAAAATTCCGGAACCTCGGCTGTTCAGCTTGCGTTTGGGCTCCACATGTTTCAAGCCAACACCTGCGCTGCAGCAGGGCGTATTCAGAGCCAAGGGATCGAGCGATGACGCAGTGGGTCTATACCTTCGGGGACGGTAAGGCCGAGGGCCAGGCGGGAATGAAGAACCTGCTCGGCGGCAAGGGGGCCAATCTGGCCGAGATGTCCAACCTGGGCCTGCCGGTGCCGCCGGGCTTCACCATCACGACGGAAGTCTGCACCTATTACTACGACCATGGCCGCGCCTATCCGGAGGAGCTGAAGGCCCAGGTCGAGCAGGCGCTCACCGATGTCGGCAAGCTCACCGGCCGCACCTTCGGCGATGCCGCCAATCCGCTCCTCGTCTCCGTCCGCTCCGGCGCCCGGGCCTCCATGCCCGGCATGATGGACACGGTGCTCAATCTCGGCCTCAACGACGTCACCGTCGAGGCACTGGCCAAGGGCGCCGGCGACGAGCGCTTCGCCTATGACTCCTACCGTCGCTTCATCACGATGTATTCCAACGTGGTGCTCGACATCGAGCATCACCACTTCGAAGAGATCCTCGACGAGTACAAGGACCGCAAGGGCTACTCGCTCGATACCGACATGACCGCAGCGGACTGGAAAGCCATTCTCCCGCGCTACAAGGCACTGGTCGAGAAGGAGCTCGGCAAGCCGTTTCCGCAGGAGCCGCAGGAGCAGCTCTGGGGCGCGATCGGCGCCGTGTTCGGCTCCTGGATGAACAACCGCGCCATCAAGTACCGCGAGCTGCATGGCATCCCGGCGAGCTGGGGCACGGCGGTGAACGTGCAGGCGATGGTGTTCGGCAACATGGGGGAGACCTCCGCCACCGGCGTGGCGTTCACCCGCAATCCCTCGACCGGCGAGAAGGAGCTCTACGGCGAGTTCCTGATCAATGCTCAGGGTGAGGACGTGGTGGCGGGCATCCGCACGCCGCAGGACATCACCGAGAAGGCCCGCATTGCATCCGGTTCCGACAAGCCTTCGATGGAAGGCGCGATGCCCGAGGCTTACAACGAGCTGGTACGCATCTACGGCATCCTCGAGAAACATTACCGTGACATGCAGGACATGGAATTCACGGTCGAAACGGGCAAGCTCTGGATGCTCCAGACCCGCAACGGCAAGCGCACGGCGAAAGCCGCCTTGCGCATCGCCGTGGAGCTCGCAAGCGAAGGCCTGATCACGCAGAAAGAGGCGATCACCCGCGTCGAGCCGGCGGCCCTCGACCAATTGCTGCATCCCACCATCGATCCCAAGGCCGAGCGCAAGATCCTCGCCAGCGGCCTGCCGGCCTCGCCGGGTGCTGCTTCCGGCGAGATCGTGTTCAACTCGGACGATGCGGAAGCGGCCAGGAAGGCCGGTCACAAGGTCATTCTGGTGCGCGTCGAGACTTCGCCTGAGGACATCCACGGCATGCACGCGGCGGAAGGCATTCTGACCACCCGCGGTGGCATGACCTCGCACGCCGCCGTGGTGGCCCGCGGCATGGGCAAACCCTGCGTCTCGGGCGCCGGATCGATCCGCGTCGATTATGCCAAGCAGACGCTGACGGTGGCGGGGCAGACGCTGAAGAAGGGTAATGTGCTGACCATTGACGGTTCCAACGGCCAGGTGCTGCTGGGCCAAGTGGAGATGCTGCAGCCGGAGCTGTCGGGCGAGTTCGCCACCCTCATGGGCTGGGCCGACAAGGTGCGCCACATGAAGGTGCGCGCCAACGCGGAAACGCCGCTCGATGCCAAGACCGCGCGCAATTTCGGCGCGGAGGGCATCGGGCTCTGCCGCACGGAGCACATGTTCTTCGAGGGCGACCGCATCGTTGCTGTGCGCGAGATGATCCTCTCCGACGACGAGGCTGGCCGCCGGGCGGCGCTTGCCAAGCTGCTGCCGATGCAACGCCAGGACTTCGCCGAGCTGTTTTCGATCATGAGCGGTCTGCCCGTCACGATCCGCCTGCTCGATCCGCCGCTGCACGAGTTCCTGCCGCATTCGGAAGAGGAGATGGAGGAGGTGGCAAGGGCCATGAACGCCTCCGTCGACAAGCTCAAGCACCGCGCCCGCGAGCTGCACGAGTTCAACCCGATGCTCGGCTTCCGCGGCTGCCGTCTGGCCGTCGCTTACCCTGAGATCGCCGAGATGCAGGCGCGCGCGATCTTCGAGGCGGCGGTCGAGGCCGGCAAGCAGACCGGCCAGCCCGTCGTGCCGGAGGTCATGGTGCCGCTGGTGATGACGAAGGCGGAACTCGACCTCGTGAAGGAGCGCATCGTTGCCATGGCGGAAGCGGTCGCCAAGGAAAGCGGTGTCGCCGTCGAGTATCAGGTCGGCACCATGATCGAGCTGCCGCGGGCGGCTCTGCGCGCGGCTGAGATCGCGGAATCGGCGGAGTTCTTCTCGTTCGGCACCAACGATTTGACGCAGACGACGCTCGGCATCTCGCGCGACGATGCGGCGTCGTTCCTCGGCCCATACACGCAGAAGGGCCTGCTGCCGGCTGATCCGTTCGTGACCATCGATCAGGAGGGGGTCGGCGAGTTGGTGAAGCTCGCAGTGGAGCGCGGCAAGAAAACCCGTAGCAACATCAAGCTCGGAATCTGCGGTGAGCACGGCGGCGATCCGGCGTCGATCCATTTCTGTCAGTCGGTCGGACTCGACTACGTATCCTGCTCGCCCTACCGCGTGCCGATCGCGCGTCTTGCCGCCGCACAGGCGGCGCTCGGCAACAAGGCTGCGAGCCAGGCGTGACGATGATGGCTCTGTCGCGTGTCCGCTTGCTCTACATCGTCGCGGTGCTGGCCTCCGGCATCGCGATCGGGTTCGTCGTGTTGCAGCAGCCCCATCTGCAGCAGGCCGCCGTACCGCCAGCGGCCTGGCCCTTTGCCGTGTCGCTGGTGCTCGATCTCATCATCGGCCAGATGGCGGCGCAGGGTAAGGTCGAGCCGCTCACGATGGGCGATCGATTCGTTGCGGTCATTGGTGCTGGTTTGATCGTGACCGCGATGGTAGCCTTGGGATAACGATCTCGAAGAAGGGGCAAAGATGGCGTTGCACAAGGGTTCCTGCCATTGCGGCAAGGTGGCGTACGAGGTCGAGACGGATCTCGAGCAGGTGATTGAGTGCAACTGCTCCATCTGCAGTCGGCGGGGCTATCTGCTCACCTTCGTGCCGCGCGGTGCGCTGAATGTGCTGCGCGGTGAAGAAGATCTCTCGACCTACACCTTCAACACGCACACCATCCACCATCGCTTCTGCTCCACCTGCGGCGCAGCAACCTTCGGCGAAGGCAAGCAGCCGACAGGCGAAGCCATGGCGGCGATCAACGTACGCTGCCTGGAGACGGTGAACCTGTCGGACATCAAGCCGATCCCGTTCAACGGACGGGATCGATAGGGACGGTTCGTATCGTCATCCCGGATCGGCTTGCGCCGTCCGGGATGACGCGCGATGTGTTGAGGCTCACGCTACCGCTTCTGCCGACCGGCGGAGGCCCACATACTGGAATTCCGCATACATCAGCACCACGAGCGCCTGCGCGATCACGAAGGCATAGCCTGCGCTTGTCGGTGACACCCATCCGCTGGCCAGGAGCAGGAAGCTGTCGGCAACCCACAGCGCATTGCCGAACACCACCGCCCAGGCGATGGGCTTCAGGATCTGCTCGCGCAAGCCGAGCCAGCCGATGAAGGCCGCATAGGGCAGGAGCACGGCACCTGCGATGCGCAGGTGCATCTCCGGCAGCCCGAAGATGCCGCTTAGCGATCCGGCACCGATCAGCATCATGAGGCCGAAGGCGGCGCTGGTGGTTGCATCCGCCACGAGAGCCTGGCGAAGAAGGGGGGAAGATTGGATCGTCATCATGGCTGTCTCCTTTGACCGGTTGAGAGCTTCAACCTTGCTCCAAGGATTTCGGAAGGAGTAAGCGCCGTCGATTACCTCCGAGGTCATGGAAGATGAGCGCCGCTCACGCTATGGTCCGCCCATGACAACAGCGAGCACCCGACCCGTGACCACCGTTCCCCATATAGGCGATTACCTGCGTGAATGGCGCCAGCGCCGCCGCCTCAGCCAAATGGATCTTGCACTCGAAGCCGAGATCTCCACGCGGCACCTGAGCTTTCTCGAAACCGGCCGCTCGCAGCCGAGCCGCGAGATGGTGCTGTTGCTGGCGGAGAAACTCGACATGCCGCTGCGCGAGCGCAACATCATGCTGGTCTCGGCGGGCTTCGCGCCGGTCTATTCGCAGCGCTCCCTCGACGATCCGGCGCTGGAAAGCATGCGCCAGGCCGTGGACCTCGTGCTGAAAGGTCACGACCCCTATCCCGCGCTCGCCGTCGACCGGCACTGGTCGCTGGTGTCCGCGAACGATGCGCTCGTCTCGCTGATCGGCGATGTTGATCCGGCCCTCATGAAGTCGCCGGTCAATGTGCTGCGCCTGAGCATCCATCCGGCGGGCCTTGCGCGGCGCATCGTGAACTTCACCGAATGGCGCAGCCATCTGGTGCAGCGCCTGCACAAGCAGGTGGACGCGACAGGCGATGCGGTTCTGGCCGCTTTGATCGAGGAACTGCGCGCCTACCCAACACCCGATGCGGCGGCGCGGGCTCCGAGGACAAGCCATGATTACGCAGGCATCGTCGTGCCGCTGCAGATCATGATGGGGGAGGGCGTGTTGACGCTCTTCAGCACCACCACGATCTTCGGCACGCCGGTGGACGTGACCCTGTCGGAACTCGCCATCGAGGCCTTCTTTCCGGCCGATCCGGAGACGGGCCTCGTGCTGCGGCGTCTCGCCGAGAAGCGTCAGGCTGCCGCAGCCGGGTGAGGAGAGCCCTGCCTTAACCACCCATCAACCTTAACCCGCGATAACTTTAAGACATCGGAGCCCTCCTGCTGGATGCTCCGTGATGTTCAAGAGTTTTTGCAGGGTGTTGCGCGTGCGTCTTCCGTATCGTCGATCTCGGGTGAAATGGATCTGCGCCACGACGGCTCCCTGGGCGCTGGCGACCGGCCTCCTGATCTCGTTCACGGCCTCGGCCAGCAACGATCTGCATTCAGGCGTGAGCTTCGCACCGCGCAGCGCCACCGCCCGTCTCGTCGATACCGCGCTCATCCCACCTACCGGCGCCTCCGTCGCGGAGGGAAAACTCGGAATCGACCGCGACATCCTTCGCTCCCTGCCGCGTTACGACCTGCCCGATGAAATGGCCGATTCCGCGCCCCTCAAGGCGGATCGGAAGGCCGATGCGGGTCCCGATGCCGTCGTCGACCGTTCGCTGAAGGGCAATCCGCTGGTGGCGCCGCATGCCACGCTGTCCCGCCGCGCCAGGCAGTTGCGTCCGACGCTCAATGAGGTCGGCAGCGCGCGGCTGCTCTACGGCCAGGACGAGCGGCTCCTGCCACCGACCGTTCTCATGGAAGGGCAGCTCGAGGCGCCTGAGACGGAGCAGGTCTTCGAGCCCTGGCAGGCGCCCGAATTCACCACGACCCGCCAGGCCACCTCGGTACAGTCCCCGGCGGCAGCTGCAGCAGGTTCTACCGGCGCCTCGGCAAGCCCGACGACTCCCATGGTCAGGCGCGCCATCGCCCTGTCCTCGACGACGCCGGCGCCGGTCGACGCGACGCCCATCGAGATCGCGGCGGCTCCCGTCTCCCTGCAATCGCCGCGCCTCGACCGCGCTGATAGTGACCTCTCCATCTTGCCGAAGAGCGATGACACGGATCGTCCGCGCTACGCAGACCTGATCGATCCGGGCAACCTGGGCAAAGAGCAGCGCTGCCTGGCCGAGGCCGTCTATTTCGAAGCCCGCAGCGAATCCGTGGAAGGGCAGGCGGCGGTGGCTCAAGTGGTGCTCAACCGCGTGAAGAGCGGGCTCTATCCCTCGTCGATCTGTGGCGTGGTCTACCAGAACAGGCATCGCCATCTCGCCTGCCAGTTCACCTTCGCCTGCGAAGGCAAGGCCCTGCGCATCCGCGATACCGAGTCCTGGGAACGGGCCAAGAGCGTCGCGAGTGCGGTGCTCGAGGGCAAGACCTATCTCGCCGATGTGGGCGGAGCCACGCACTACCACGCGGACTACGTCAGACCTTACTGGGCGCGGCGTTTGAAGAAGATGGATGTGATCGGACGGCACATCTTCTACAAGCTTCGTCCCGGCCAGACCTGACAGGCAGAGTGCAAGTTCATCTGACACCTGCGGGAATGAATGGGAAATGGCTGAGGCACAATAGCTTCTGATGCGATTGCGCGGAGGCTCCAGTCTCAGACAACGGAAAAGTCGATCCTGAGCGTCGTATCCTGATCGATCGTCGCCGTCTGGATGGCGTCGACATCGACGCCGAAGCCGCCGTCGGTGTAGTTGATATCGATATCCGCATCCTGGTCGGCATCGATGGCCTGCTTTACGCCGATCGCCACCTTGATCGCGAACTTCTCCTCGAGTTCGTCCTCGATATCCACGTCCACATCGACATTCTGACGGACATCGAGATCGTTGTTGACGAAGAATTGGCTCTTGCCATCCCAGCCGTCCATCATCAGATCGAGTTCCGTATCCTGCACGATATCGACCTCGTTCCTGAGATAGAGGTCGACATAGAGGACGCCCTCGGCCTCATAGATATCGAGGTCGATCTCGGTCTCCTGGTCGATCAGCATCGATTGATCGAGGCGCAGGAACATGCGCTCGTTCCCGTCGATGTCGAGCTGGACGTCGGCGTCCTGAGCCATCTCGGCATCGTTGTCCATGAAGACGCGGATCTTGCTTTCGCCCATCCAGCCATTGAGCAGCACGTCCGCATCCTGGTCCACGAAGGCAGTCTGGACGATGTGGATGTCGTCGCCGTCCGGAACCGCGATCGGGATCCCTGCGGGAGTCGGCGTTCCCGATGGCGTGACCGTTTCCGGCGGAGCTCCGGCGGCAGGTACCGGATCCGATGTCGGAGTGTCCGTGCCCCTGTCGCCCGGAACATGGTCGGGGTTGTCCCGGTCCTCGTCCGTCACATCGTCATCTGTCGAGTGAGGCGAGAGGCCGTTGGGGATGAGCACCGTCGCATGGGACGTGCCCGAGGAGGACCCGTGGGCCGAGAATGTGTCCGACCGGCTGCCAACGTCGTCGATCTCGATGTTCGTGCGCTCGACGTCAATCGCATCTGCGCGGCTCAAATCGACAGGGGATGAGGAAGCATGAGCAGCCGGGTTCTGTGCCGCCGGTATGGAGTTTGCTTGAGGTGATGAGCTGGCGTCCAGATGGATCTGGCCGGTCTGTGGAAGCGCGGGACCGATCGTTGGGTTGGAGGATTGGGAGGTCGGGAGCTCAGGATCCGGGATCGGACGCACTTGGCCGCCATCGTCGTCGGCCGCCTGAACGATCTCGTCCTCCTTGTCGATCAGGATCGGGAGCAGATTGCGTGTTCCCCTGTCGGGCGGCAGCATCAGCGTCGACCTTGCGCCAACATCATGGAACAATCAGTTTAGGACGTGGATGCGACGATGCACCAGTCACCCATTCAGGCGGCGTCGACCTATCCTGGCCAAGCATGGCGCATCCGACGATCGATGCAGGTAACCATCATGGCTTCGATCGATCCCGGCCTAATTCCAACAGACGACACCTGAATGGATTAAGGAACCCTAACTCAATCCATTGAGCTGACGATGCCGAAAAACCGCCTCCGTCCTGTTGGTGGCGTGCAGCTTGCGCATGATGCGCTGGATATGCACCTTGATGGTGTTCTCGGAAATATTGAGGGAATGAGCGATCCATTTGTTGGACCATCCCTTCTGAAGTGCTTCCAGGACATCCAGCTCCCGCGCTGTAAAGATCACGGTTGCTCCGTTTGCCTCTGTCTTCAGCACATCCCCGGTTTGCTCCACGATTGCGAAATAGGGCCGTTCATTGTCATGAGACAGGACAAGTGGATCGGATCCTTCCGGCATCAGCTCGCGTGCATCCTTGACCCCGTTGACGAATTGCAAGTCTCCATTCACGAAACGCGGAAAATAAGTACCGCCTACCATGACGAGCTGAAGGGCCGCGATGGCGACCTTGAAGGAGGTGCTCATCGGGATGATGCCGCGCACGCCCATGGCCATTGCCTCTCGGATGTCCTCGTTGCTCACGCACATGGTGAGAATGACGATCGGAACATCCGGATAGCGCTGAAGGATGCTTCTGGCTTCATTCGTGAGATGACTTCCCGAAAGTGAATGCGACTGAGTCCTCAACAGCACGAGTCCAACCGCTATCCCGTCGGCGTGGGAGAACTCGGCAACAGTTGAAAACCCCATGACTGGCGTGTGAGGGGATGCGCTGCGTATCGCGTGGACAAGGCATTCCCGCGAGAATGGTTCGTCATCGATGATAACGAGGGCCTCCTGAATCATACCATTCGGGTCACCATCAGGCGCTGTGTACGAAAAATGCATCACAACCCTCCATCATGTGAGGCGAATCTCGCTGAATGGGTTCCCAAGAATTTTTGCGCTTCTTAAAGCGATTAATCTCACGCAACAATCGAACACAAAGACCGGATAAGCACTAGCGCCAGCGCTATTCCGCCATCGACCTGCCACACAGCGTAACTTGGCAGTTGAGGTCGAATGCGCAAATGATACGCGTTGGCTATTCTACAATAAACAGGCGCTTATTTTAACCGATTTTCATGCTGATTTCTGACAATTCAATCGCTAAGCTTGGCTTCAACACAATCCATGCCTTGAAGCACTCGTCGGGACTATTACTTCCGAAGCGTCATTTCAGTGATTCTGAAGGGCACTCTCGATAGGCTGATTGTCACAATTGCCCCCAACCCATGATAAGGAAGCTATCCCATTCTCTAACTGCATAAGTTTACATTCAGATCGATCAGGTGCCGTGAGGCGCGATGCTACTTTGAGGTAAGACTCATTTTCCTAGTCTTGAGAGGCTAGATAACGACGTTCTTGGATGACTATCATCAGGTTAGAGGGTTCGCAGCGCATATCGCTCTTAAGGGTTACCGCATTAACAGACATACCTGTTTGGCTGATGCGACAAGCAATGCAACACCTGTCGATGTGCGCCCATCGCCTGATCGGGCGACCCGAACCGACACCTCACCCATTCTGCGGCATGCAAATCGGCAACTTCCTCTCGCTTCGTGCATGCGGGAAGCTGTGCCAAACCGTCTCGAAACTCCGCGGGACGGCTGTGATCAATTGAGGAGACTCGAGAATGGCAGACCTATCAGAACTCCTGAGCGGATTCGGGTTCGACTTTGATCTCGACGTCGAGCTGAAGAACAGTCTGGATCAATGGCAGGATCAGAACATCAATACGAAGACCGAACAGAAATCCGACATCGATCAGGACAACGACAACTTTGGGGCGGTCAAGTACAGCCCGACCCAACTCGCTTACAACGATGCCAGCGCCAACAATCGCGCCTGGACGGACGTGGATACGGACAATGACTCGACTGTCAGCTCGACCGTGTCGTCCGGTGGCGACTCGAGCGCCTCCACCGATAACGATGCCAATGGCGGTACCGCGACCGCAGGCAGCCCGACGGGTGGAGCCGCCACAGGTGGCGGCACCTTCGGCGGCTGGACCGACAGCGGAGATTCGACCTCTGGTGATACGACGGGGGGCTCTGCGGCAGGGACCGGCGGCGCAGGAGGCGGCGCGACGGGCGGAGACGGCACCGCGGGCGACACCTATTCCGGCGACGCTGACACCGGCGATGGCAGAGGCGGCGACGGATATTCCGGCTGGGTCAAGACGGGCTACGCCGATGCCGACGGCGGTGATGGTGGCGACGGTGGCTACGCCGAGGGTGGAGATGGCGACGGCGGCAACGGTAAAGGCGGTTACGGCGAGGGCGGTGACGGCAAGTGGGGCACCGGCGGCGACGGTACTGGCGGCGATGGCACGGGCGGGTCCGGCACTGGCGGATCCGGCACGGGCGGAGCTGGTGGCGCAGGCGGCAGCGGCACCGCGACCAGTGGTGACGGCACCTCTGGCAACGGCACAGGCGGCCCGGGCACTTCGGGGAGCGCTACGACTGGCTCCGCCGATGGTGGTGATGGCACTGGCGGCGCTGGCACCGGTGGCGCTGGTGCAGCCGGGACAGGCGCGGTCGGCAACACGACGGGCGGCAACTCTACCTCCGGTGCCGCGACGGGCGGCGACACCACCGGCGGCAACACGTCCGGCGGCTCTGCATCCGGTGGCAATGCCGCCGCCAATGGTGGCACAGCCAGCGGCAGTGCCAGCTCGCAGGCTGACAACGATGCCATGTCGAGCATCGACTCCGCGGCGAGCGGCAATGCCATGTCCAACACCGAGCAGGGCGGTGGCGGAACCGCCACATCCAGTCAGGATATCGGCGACTTCGCCTTCGACCAGCACAACGACTCCGACGCCACGTCCACGCAGGACCAGGCTGTAACGGTCGATGTCGACCAACTCATGGAGGCCGCACAGGATGCCAACCTGTCGCTCACCTTCGAGTTCGGCGACTTCGATTTCGGCTTCGGAGTCTGAGCCCAGGGAGTCACAATCCGGGACCGTGACACTCTCGCGGCCCCGGATCGGCGCTCGCATAAACCTGCTCCTGTCGTGCGAGCGCCTGTCCGATCCCGACTGACGCGTCTGGAGACCGCGTATGGCCATGAACTGGATGAAGGTTCGCCACCAGACCGAGGTGGAGCATGCCTTCCGGCTCTGTCGTTACTCTCTCGCCCTCGTCGCGGGCTTGAGCTTCTTCGTCAATCTGCTTGCCCTGACCATGCCGCTCTACTTGCTGCAGGTCTACGATCATGTGCTGTCGAGCCAGAGCCTCGACACGCTCTTCATGCTGACCATCATCGTCATCTTCGCGCTCGCGCTCCACGCGGTCATCGAGGCCCTGCGGCGCGAGATGCTTGCCCGCGTCGGAGCCTGGCTCGAAGAGCGCCTGCAGGCTCCCGTGCTGACCGCCGCGGTGCAGGCGGCTTTGCGAGCCGATCCTGCCGGAGCGGCACAGGCATGGCGCGATCTCGGCACCATGCGCCAGTTCTTTGGCGGCTCTGCCTGCACGGCTCTCTTCGATCTGCCGTGGACGCCCATCTTCCTGCTCGCCATGACCCTGGTGCATCCGTTGCTGGGCGCTATCGGCATCGTGGCCTCGCTCATTCTGTTCGGCTTCGCCTGGATCAACGAGACCGTGACGCGGGCTCCCTTCGCGCGCGCCGCTGCGGCCTCATCCGAGAGCCAGCATCGTTTCGAGTCGCTGATGCGCAATGTAGAGGCGATCACCGCCATGGGCATGCTGCCCGGCGTGGCGCGCATCCTGTCCGACGAGCAGGCGCACGCCAAGGAGGCGCAGTTGACCGCCGGAGCGCGCGCCTCGGCAATCCAGGCGCTGGCCCGCTTCGTCCGTTTCCTCGCCCAGGTTCTGGTGATGGCGGCAGCCTCGTTCCTCGTGATCCGGCACGATGTCAGCCCGGCTGCGATTTTCGCCGCTTCGATCCTGCTTGGTCGCTCGCTCGGCCCCGTCGAGGGCGCGATCGGCACCTGGAAGGCCGTCACCAATGTGCGGCTCGCCTATGACCGCATCCGGCGCATCATGCAGGCCGCTCCGCCGCCGGTGAAAGGCATGGAGTTGCCCCCGCCCAGCGGTCTTCTCGAAGTCGAGCAGCTCACCTATGTGCCGCCCGGATCGACCGAGCCCATCGTGCGCCGGCTCTCGATGATGGTCTGCGCCGGCAAGGTGCTCGGCGTCGTCGGTCCCTCGGGTGCCGGAAAATCGACACTCGGCCGCCTGATCGCCGGAACGGTGCCGCCGACTACGGGGCATGTGCGTCTCGACGGGGCCGATGTCGGCGTGTGGATGGCCTCCGGCGGTCACCGTTACTTCGGCTACCTGCCGCAGGACGTCGAGCTCTTCGCCGGCACCGTCGCGGAGAATATCTCCCGTCTGTCCGAGGCGAGTTCAGCGGATGTGATCGCGGCCGCCCGGCTCGTGGATCTCCACGATATCGTCATGCGGCTGCCGAGGGGCTACGACACCAATATCGGTGAAGGAGGGACGCGGCTCTCCGGCGGCCAGCGCCAGAAGCTCGGGCTCGCGCGCGCATTCTTCGGCGATCCACGCCTGATCGTTCTCGACGAGCCGAATGCCAGCCTCGATCCCGAAGGCGAGGAAGCGCTGCGTCGGGCCATCGACGAGATGAAATCCCGTGGTGCGACGATCATCGTCATCGCTCAACGCCTCGGCATCCTGTCTGTCGCCGACAGCGTCCTCGTGCTCGACAACGGCATGGTCAATGCCTATGGCGAGCGCCGCGAAATCGCCGAGAGGATCGCACAGGGCCGCACGGCGATCAGGGTCGTGCAGGCGAAGGCGAAGCCGGACACGCGCATGCCAAAGGTCAACGAGGGGCCGATGATCACCGCATCGGGCCAGCAGGCCGATAAGGGAGCTGCGTGATGGCCAGGACATCTCCCGTCATCGACCTTTCCGATGTCCTGCCCCCACCGCCGCCGACACCGTTCCAGCGGATCCGCTGGCTGATGGCAATCGCCTTTGGGCTTGTGGCCGTATTCATCGGAGGCTTTGGAATTTGGTCGGTCACGGCGCCGCTGGAAAGCGCTGCCATCGCGGTAGGCTCGGTCGAGGCCGAGACCAGCCGCAAGACGGTGCAGCATCTGGAAGGCGGAATCGTTGCCAAGATCCTGGTGAAGGATGGCGATGCCGTGACGATCGGCCAGCCGCTGATTCAGCTCGACGACACAAGAGCCCGGGCGACCGCGCAGGCGCTTCAGGGTCAGCTCCGCGAGGCGCAGGCCCGCGAGGCGCGGTTGCTGGCTGAACGTGATGGGCATGATACGGTCCTATTCCCGCTCCGATTGCGCCAAGCGGCGCAAGAGGACGCTGCTCTCGCCGAGATGCTGTCCGGCCAGCAGCGCATCTTCAATAGCCGCCGGCAGCTGTACCAATCGCAATTCGTCGTACTGGTGCAGCGGCAGCAGCAGATCTCACGCCAGATGTTCGGCCTGCGCTATCAAGTCGATGCTGCCGATAAACGGGCCGAGATCATCAGGAGGGAGATGGAATCCATTGCACCGCTCGTCGCCAGGGGCGTCATTGCTCAGCCGCGCAAGTTGGCTCTTGAGCGAGAACAGGCTGAGATCGAAGGAAGGAGAGGTCAGGCAAGGGAGGAGATGGCCCGGGCCGAGCAGGGCGTCGGCGAAGTCAATGCTCAGATCCTCAAGCTGCGCAGCGATCGGGAGGCGGAGATCGCCCAGAGCCTCCGCGAGGTCCAGGCGCTCGTCTTCCAGCTCCATGAACGCTCGGAGGCCGCTGACGATGTCCTTGCTCGCACTCAGGTGCGTGCGCCCGAGGACGGTGTCGTCACCGATCTCAGGATCCGGACGCCGGGCGGTGTGGTGGCGGAAGGCCAGCCGCTGCTCGATCTCGTGCCGAAGCACGACCGCCTCATCGTGACCGCCCAGGTGAGGCCCGACGATATCGATGTCGTCCATCCCGGGCTGCCGGCCCAGGTGCGGCTCATGCCCTATAAGCACCGCCGTGTTCCGCCGGTTGAGGGTACGCTCACCTATGTCTCGGCCGATCGCCTGACAGACAAGACCACCGAGCGTACCTATTACACTGCGCGCATCCGGCTGAGCGAGGATTCGCTGTCTTCGCTGCCGGGGATCGAGGTGATGGCAGGCATGCCGGTCGAGGTCCTGATCAAGACCGGCAAGTTCACCGCAGCCGGCTACATGCTGCGCCCCGTGATGGACAGCTTCAATCGCGCTTTCCGCGAGGATTAGCGGCTATCTATCGACGGTGAATCGTCGAGGAAGATGCCTTGCGCTTCCACGTCCGATGCTCAATCCCTTGATCGGCGCATCGTTTGGTGCGGTTCTTTGGTTCCGCACGATGCGTTGGTAGTGGGATTATCTTGGATACTGTGAGGACCTCGTTTCAATGTCTGCATGTGCGCTGAGATACTTGAAGCGTGTAATATAGTACGGCAACGTTCTGGCGCGGCGTGTTGGGCGAGGGGATTGTGGCGAGTATCCGAGGTTCAGTTCCGGGCTCCGGCTATGGCAATGGCTTTGTGGATTCCCTCGTTTGGGGAGGCATGGCCTGGGATGTCGCGGGCAGGCCGATCAAAGTCTGGTTCGGCCAAAGCGAGGATTTTGCTGTCGCCGGCGCCGTTCACGGCCCCAGCGAAATTCTGACGAGTGGCGCATCGGTTCAGAATTGGAGCGATCTGGAGAAGTATATCTTCGATTATGCGACCCGGGTTTACGAGAGCGTCTGCGGGCTGAAATTCGAGCGCGCCAGGTCCGCCGTGGAGGCGGATATGGTCTGGTGGAAGAGCGCTTTGGACAATAACGTCCTCGGCATCCACGAAGTCCCGTTTAACGACCAGATCTGGGGATACTTCAACCCTGAAACTCCCTCGTGGGGCAGCCTGTATTTTGGCGGCGACGGTCTCTACACCATACTGCACGAGTTGGGCCATGGCGTGGGCCTGGCCCATCCGCACGATGGTGGGGCACGCGAGGACGCAACGACTTTTCCGGGTGTCGAGGATCCCTTTTCAACCGGGGCATACGGTTTGAACCAGGGTATCTGGACGATCATGTCCTACAACACCGGATGGGATGAGGCAGGATACGACCTGACCTATGGCAATCAGGCCAGACTGGGAGCCTTCGATATCGCCGCGTTGCAGGCGCTCTATGGAAAGAACATGAAAACGGGGCAGGGGAGCGATGTCTATACGCTGCCGACTTGGAACCTGAACGTCGACCTACAAGGATGGTCTTGCCTCTGGGATGCGGGCGGGCAGGATACGATCACCGCAGTGCGGGCGTCCGTTGGGGTCACTATCGATCTTCGTGCCGCGACCCTGCGGTCGGATGATCCCCATGCGGGCGGCTTCGTCTCGCGGGAGAAAGGCGTTGCCGGCGGCTATACGATTGCGAACGGCGTTGTGATCGAGAATGCCATCGGCGGACGCCGTGCCGACAAGCTTCAGGGCAATTCCGCCGCGAATGTGCTGAGCGGCGATGGCGGCGCCGACACGCTCCTCGGACATGCCGGCAATGACATCCTTCGCGGAGGTGCAGGCAACGACAAGCTCTATGGCGGTGCGGGGCGGGACATCTTCGTCTTCGACACCACGATCGGCAAGCATACGAATGTCGACCGGATCTACGACTTCAATTCGGCTGACGATTCGATCCGGCTCGAGAACAATATCTTTACTGAACTGGGCTCCGACGGCTCGTCCGGGCGGAAGACCTTCAAGGCCGACATGTTCGTTCAAGCGTCGAAGGCGCAGGACCGAGAGGATCGGATCGTCTACGACAGCAAGAAGGGCGTGCTCTCTTACGATCCGGACGGCAGTGGCGCAGCCGCGCAGGTGAAAATCGCCATGCTGCCGAAGAACCTCAAGATGACCTCGAACGACTTCTTCGTGATCTAGAGCATCGGACCCAAAAGTGGGTCCACTTTTGGGATCCAATCCGATGCTCCACTCTTTGAAGAGCGCATCGTTCGGTGCGGAAAACCGGGTCCACTTTTCCGCACGATGCGCTAGCGACAAGCAATCCGTATAAGAGAAACGATGGTACGGGAGCACCCGCACCCATCACAAAGCGTCATACCAAAGGCTACAAACTTTCAATGTTGCTGATGGTGGACTTAGGTTAGTCTGCGCGCCCTTGTTTCCCCTTGAGGGCCCTTGAGCATGTCTACTTCTCCCGCTCGATCCCGTGTTTCGCCGGAACTCATTGTCGTCTGCGGCTGCCTGATCGCCCTGATCACCTTCGGGCCGCGAGCGTCCTCCGGGCTGTTCCAGCTGCCCATGATCACGGAATATGGCTGGGGGCGGGATACCTTCGGCTTTGCCATCGCGATTCAGAACCTGCTCTGGGGCCTGGGCCAGCCTTTCGCGGGCGCCGTGGCGGATCGGTTCGGAGCCTTCCGGGTGCTCTGCACCGGCGCGCTGCTCTATGCCCTCGGCCTCGTCGTGATGGCCTATGCGACCACGCCCGGGATGCTGCATATCGGCGCCGGGGTGCTCATCGGCTTCGGTCTCTCCGGTTGCTCGTTCAATCTGGTGCTCGGCGCCTTCGGCAAGCTGCTGCCGGAGAAGTGGCGTCCCATGGCCTTCGGCGCCGGCACGGCGGCAGGCTCCTTCGGCCAGTTCCTGTTCCCGCCCATCGGCAACGTGCTGATCGATTCCTTCGGCTGGCATCAGGCCCTGCTGGTCTTCGCCGCGAGCGTGCTCCTCGTCATGCCGCTTGCTCTCGCGCTCGCCACACGGCCGACCGACGCCGCCCAGGCCGGAGCGTCCGTGCCGAGTCAATCGATTCGTCAGGCCCTGACCGAGGCGTTCCAGCACCGCTCCTATGTGCTGCTCGTGCTTGGCTTCTTCACCTGCGGCTTCCAGCTCGCTTTCATCACCGTGCACCTTCCAGCCTATCTCAAGGATGCGGGGCTCTCGGCCGCCGTCGGCGGATGGACCCTCGCGGTCATCGGCCTTGCCAATGCGGTCGGGTCGCTGGGTTCGGGCTGGCTCTCCACCCGCATGTCGAAGCGCTGGCTGCTCGCCTGGATCTATCTTGGTCGCTCGGTGGCGATTGCCGCCTTCATCCTGGTCCCGGCGACGCCTGTCACCTCGATCCTGTTCGGCATCTCCATCGGCCTTCTGTGGCTCTCCACCGTGCCGCCCACATCCTCCCTCGTGATGCTGATGTTCGGCACCCGCTACATGGCCATGCTCTACGGCTTCGCCTTCTTCTCGCATCAGGTCGGCGGCTTCCTCGGCGTGTGGCTCGGTGGTCTGCTCTACGAGATCAACGGCAATTACAGCGCGGTCTGGTGGCTCTCCGTCGTACTGGGCCTCGCCTCCGCCCTGATCAATCTGCCGATCAAGGAGCGGCCGGTGCAGCGCGAGCCGGGGCTGCAGCCTGCCGAGTAAGTTTTGTTCTGCTGCGAAGGGCTAAGGCCTTCCTGCTTGCTCTGATCCTCTGCCGCACCACAAATGGGTGCGGGGAGGAATCGGCATGAGCACGTTCAAAGCTGTCGTCATCGACAAGAGTGAAGCAGGTCAGAATGTCGAGATTCGCGCGTTCAATGAGGCGGATCTCATGGACGGCGACGTCACTGTACGCGTGTCGCATTCGACGCTGAACTACAAGGATGGTCTCGCGATCACCGGCAAGGCGCCGGTGGTGCGCCGCTTTCCGATGATTCCCGGCGTCGATCTCGTCGGCACCGTGGAAGCCTCCTCGAATCCCGATTTCAAGCCCGGCGATGCGGTGGTGCTCAATGGCTGGGGCTTGGGCGAGACCCATCTCGGAGCCTATGCGGAGAAGGTACGCGTCAAGGGCGACTGGCTGATCCCGTTGCCGCAAGGCCTGTCGCCGCTTCAGGCCATGGCCATCGGCACGGCGGGCTATACGGCGATGCTCTGCCTGATGGCACTGGAGCGTCATGGCCTACGCCCGGATCGCGGCCCCGCCATCGTCACAGGTGCGGTCGGCGGCGTCGGCTCGGTGGCCGTGGCGCTGCTCGCCAAGGCCGGCTGGCATGTGATCGCCTCGACCGGACGGCCCGAGGAAGCCGATTACCTGAAAGGCCTCGGAGCCGCCGAGATCCTCGACCGCAGCGAGCTCACCGGACCCTCACGGCCGCTCGCCAAGGAGCGCTGGGCGGTGGGTGTCGATACGGTCGGTTCCACGACGCTCGCCAATGTCCTGTCCATGACGAAATACGGTGGCGCAATTGCCGCCTGCGGGCTTGCGGGTGGGATGGATCTGCCGACGACGGTCGCGCCCTTCATCCTGCGCAACGTGGCGCTGCTCGGCGTCGATTCGGTGATGGCTCCCAAGGCATTGCGGCTCGAAGCCTGGAACCGGATCGCCCACGAACTCGACCACGACAAGCTCGCCGCCATGACTTCGACGGTCTCGCTCGATCAGGTGTTGGAGGCGGGACGTGAAATTGTGGAAGGCAGGATCAAGGGAAGGGTCGTGGTGGAGATCACGCACTGACAACTCTCCACGTCATGGCAGTCTCGACACTCCGCCCTCCTCAGAGGCTGGTTCATAAAGAGAGCGGGCACCAGAAACCCTCCTCCCCCTTGTGGGGAGGAGTTCGAGGTGGGGGTGTCGGTGCCTCATTTGGATAGGCTATCGCTCACACCCCCACCCTTGATCCCTCCCCACAAGGGGGAGGGAGAATGCGTCTGCGCTTCACAACAATAATGAGCCAGACTTTCAGGATGAGGTGAGAGTGTGCTGAAATCGAGATCACCGGCACAAGGCCGGTGATGACGTAAGCGAGGTGCTGACAATCGACAATTAAACCGCCGGAGCCGGAACTTTCTTCCCGGCCCCCTCGATCCACTTCTTCTGCTTGGCGATCTCGGCTGCCATGAAATCCATGAACGCGCGCACGCGCGCGGATTGGCGCAGGTCCGGATGGGTCAGCAGCCACAGGCCCGCAGAGAAATCGCCATTGATGTCCGACAGACGGACGAGATCGGGATTCGAATCCGCGATGAAACAGGGCAGGGGGCCGATGCCGGTTCCGGCTTGGACCGCCTCGGAGAGGCCGAGCACCGTGTTGACCTTGTAGACGATGTTCTCCGGCGTCACGTGCTCGCGCACGAAGCGGGCGACCTTCATCGTCGCCAGATTGTCGCCGAGCGCGACCCAGTGACGGTCGAACAGATCGGCGAGGCTGACATCGTCCGGGCCTCGGACATCAGGAAAATCCGCCACCCGGCCATAGATCGCCCAGGCAATCGTCGCCACGCGGCGTCCGACAAGGGTCTCCGGCGGATCGTCGGTGGCGCGGATCGCCACGTCCGCGTCGCGCTTCGACAGGTTCAGCGCCTGGTTGGCGAGCACCACATCGAGCCGCATCTCGGGACAGGCCGTGATGAAACGGGCGAAGATCGGGGTCAGAAGGTGGACAAGCAGCGTGTCATTGGTCGTGACCCGCAGCTCTCCGGTCGGGGCCACGGCCTGGCCTGCGAGTTTGCGCGTGAAGGCGGTGACATTCTCGTCCATCTGCTCGGCGAGCGCCGACATCTCTTCCCCGGCGGGCGTGAGGACATAGCCGGTTCGGTGACGCTCGAAGAGCTTGACCCCGAGATTGTCCTCCATCTGGCCGAGCCTGCGAAAGACTGTCGAGTGGTTCACCCCAAGCTTTTCAGCCGCGCCGGCAAGGCCGCTGGCCTCGGCGATGATCTTCACGAGCCTGAAATCGTC
Organism: Microvirga sp. GN3; assembly: GCF_055792825.1. Classification (NCBI taxonomy): domain Bacteria; kingdom Pseudomonadati; phylum Pseudomonadota; class Alphaproteobacteria; order Hyphomicrobiales; family Methylobacteriaceae; genus Microvirga; species Microvirga sp. GN3. The sequence continues at coordinate 39,103 of NZ_JBVVAK010000008.1, read as the reverse complement.
CCAGTCGAGATGCTGCTGCTTGGCCATCTTTATGCATTCACGCAAGAGAGACCCTGCATATCTAACACTGGTTTTGCAGCGAGGAAAGGTTATCTTCCACGGCGTCAAACAACGGCAGGCGATGCTCTTCCGGTCCACTCAACAGGAGCCGGAGACGGGTCGTTCTGCGGTCCAACGCACTGGAGATCACATGACCAAGGTTCTGGTTCTGTATTATTCGTCCTGGGGGCACATCGAGCAGATGGCCTATGCCGCCGCCGAAGGTGCCCGCGAGGCCGGGGCCGAGGTCGTGGTGAAGCGCGTGCCGGAGCTCGTGCCGGCCGAGATCGCGCAGGCTGCCCATTACAAGACCGACCAGAAGGCGCCCATCGCCACCGTCGAGGAGCTGCCCGAATACGACGCCATCATCATCGGTACGCCGACCCGCTATGGCACCATGACGGCGCAGATGAAGAACTTCCTCGACCAGACCGGCGGTCTGTGGGCTCAAGGAAAGCTCATCGGCAAGGTCGGCTCGGTCTTCACCTCGACAGCCACCCAGCACGGCGGCCAGGAAGCCACCATCCTGACCACGCTGCCGGTGCTGCTGCACCACGGCATGGTGGTCGTCGGCCTGCCTTACTCGTTCCAGGGTCAGATGGGCGTGGACCAGATCCGCGGTGGCTCGCCCTACGGCGCCTCGACCATCGCCGCCGGCGACGGCTCGCGCCAGCCGAGCGAGATCGATCTCGACGGCGCCCGCTTCCAGGGCAAGCACGTGGCCCAGATCGCGGCCAAGCTCGCTGCGAAGTAACAAACTCTCACGTCATGGCCGTCCCCGGACTTGATCCGGGGATCAGTCCCGGCCATCTCGATACTGTGAGGCACGGCGCATCAACCAATCGGGATCACCGGCGCAAGGCCGGTGATGACGTGTTGCGGTTCGATGATTCCCTCGGAGCGGATCACCGTTCCGCTGCGGCGCGCTTCAGGCGGTCGTTGATGGCCTCGCCCAGGCCGGTCTCCGGAATGGGGCCGACCGCGATGGTGGCAGCGCCCGAGGCGTCGAGCTGCCTGAGATAGGAAAACAGATGAGCGGCGGCCTCCACGAGGTCGCCGTTTTTGCTGAGGTTCAGGGCGGCGTGCGCTGTGTCCGCTCCCGGAATGGACTCACCGCCGAAGAGCAGTGCAGCCTCGCCCGGCTGGATGTGCGTCGCGTTCAAACGCACCTGCGCCCGCGGGGCGTAATGGGACGCCAGCATGCCCGGCGCGAGCGGATTGGCCCCTGCCTCTACACCCACCTCGAGCTTTTCGCCGATCAACGCCTCGATGGCCTCACGCGGCACGCCGCCCGGCCGGAGCAGGCGCGGGGTGCCGCCGAGGCACGAAACGATGGTCGATTCGACGCCGACCTGGGCGGCGCCTCCGTCGAGCACCGCATCGATGCGCCCATCGAGATCCCCCAGCACATGATCCGCATCGGTCGGGCTTACGCGGCCCGAGCGGTTGGCCGAGGGCGCAGCGACGGGGCGCCCAGTCGCCTCCAGAAGGGCATGGGCGAGGCGATGGGCGGGAACTCGCAGGCCGACGCTGTCGAGGCCCGCGCGGGCGAGGTCGGAGATGGTACAGGAGGGAGCGACCGGCACCACGAGAGTCAGCGGACCGGGCCAGAAGGCCTCCGCCAGACGCGTGGCCGTCTCGTCGAACAGGCCGTGTCTTTTAGCGGACTCGAAGCTGTCCAGATGAGCAATAAGGGGGTTGAAGCTCGGGCGCTCCTTGGCGGCGTAGATCCGGGCCACGGCTTCCGCATCGGTCGCATCGGCGCCCAGCCCGTAGACCGTCTCCGTCGGGAAGGCCACGAGACCGCCGCGCCGCAGGATGGAGGCCGCCTGAGCAAGACCCGCCGCATCGGCTGCCAGACGCTCCGTTTGGCGCATTGACCCGTGATCGTTCACGTCTAAACTATCCTCTGCCTGTGAGGCATTTGCCTGTCTGTCTTTGCCCTTGCCGGGCGGGTTTAACGGCGCGAGAACACGCGTCAATATGAAAAGCCCCATGTTTGAGAGGAAACCTTGATGACCTACCGCGCGCCTGTCCCGGACATCGTCTTTACCATGCGGCATGTGGCGGGCCTCGACCGGGCCGTGGCCGACGGGGTCTATGGCGATCTCTCCGCCGATCTGAGCCGGACGATCCTGGAGGAGGCGGGCCGTTTCGCCAACGACGTGATCGCGCCTCTCAATTGGGAGGGCGACAAGTACGGCGCGACCCTCAAGGACGGGGCAGTAACCACTGCCCCCGGCTGGAAGCAGGCCTACAAGGCCTGGACCGAGGCCGGATGGAACGCGCTGCCGGGACCGGTGGATTTCGGCGGGCAGGGCTTGCCGACGCTGCTCAATTCGGCCTGTGTCGAGATGTGGAATTCCGCCTCCATGGCCTTCGGCATCGGTCCCGTGCTGACCATGGGCGCCATCGAGGCGCTCGTTCAGCATGGCTCGGAGGATCTCAAGAGTCGCTATCTCGAAAAGCTCGTTTCCGGCGAGTGGACGGCGACGATGAATCTGACGGAGCCGCAGGCGGGCTCCGATCTTGCGGCAATCCGCTCGCGTGCCGAACCCTCGGGCGACGGCACCTATCGCATCACGGGCCAGAAGATTTTCATCACCTATGGCGAGCACGATCTGACCGACAACATCGTCCACCTCGTGCTGGCACGCCTGCCGGATGCGCCGGCCGGCACGCGCGGCATCTCGCTCTTCCTCGTGCCGAAGTTTCTGCCCGATGGCACGCGCAACGACGTGCGTTGCCATTCCATCGAGCATAAGCTCGGCATCCATGCCTCGCCCACCTGCACCATGATCTTCGGCGACAATGGCGGCGCCATCGGCTGGCTCGTGGGTGAGGAAAATCGCGGTCTCGCCTGCATGTTCACGATGATGAACAACGCGCGCCTCGCGGTCGGCCTGCAGGGCGTGGCGATTGCCGAGCGCGCCTACCAGCAGGCGCTTGCTTACGCCAATGAGCGCAAGCAGGGCCGCGCCATCGGTGCGACGGAGGGCATGAGCCCCATCGTCGTGCATCCGGACGTGCAGCGAAACCTGCTCACCATGAAGGCGCTGACCGCTGCGGCGCGCGCGATCTGCTATTTGACGGCAGAGGCCATCGACCGCGCGCATCTCGAAGAGGATCCCACGCGTCGGAAAAAGGCCAACGAACGCGCCTCCCTTCTGACTCCCGTTGCAAAAGCCTTCTCGACCGATATCGGCATGGAGGTAGCCTCGCTCGGTGTGCAGGTCCATGGCGGCATGGGCTTCGTCGAGGAGACGGGCGCCGCGCAGCATTTGCGCGATGCGCGCATCGCGCCGATCTACGAGGGCACGAACGGCATCCAGGCGATCGATCTCGTCACGCGCAAGCTGCCGCTCTCCGGCGGCGAGACGGTGCGGGCGCAGATCGCTTCCATGCGCGCGACCGTGGCGCGGCTCCTGAAGGAGAACACACCGGCCTTCGGCGCTACTGCGCCGCGCCTGCGCGATGCCGTCGAGAGTCTCGACCGCGCGACGGGCTATCTCCTGAAGGCCGTCTCGTCCAATGCACAGGGCGAGGCGCTGGCCGGTGCAACGCCATACGTGAGGCTCTTCGCGCTGGCGCAGGGTGGCGCGGCGCTGGCCGAAATGGCGCTCGCTGCGAATGCCCAAGCGGTTGCTGGCGACGCGGATCCCGCTCATGCCGGCCGCATCGCGCTCTGCCGCTTCTTTGCCGAGAACATCGCCGTCGGTGCCAAGGGACTGGAAGATACGGTGATGGGCGGGGCAGGTTTCCTGCAGGATGCAACCCTGGCGCTAGCGAGCTGATCCCATGAGCCTCAAAGGTAAAACTCTCTTCATCACCGGCGCCTCGCGCGGCATCGGTCTTGCCATCGGCCTTCGCGCCGCGAAGGACGGTGCGAACGTGGTCATCGCGGCCAAGACCACCGACCCGCACCCGAAGCTTCCCGGCACGATTTATACGGCGGCGGAAGAAATCGAGGCGGTGGGCGGTAGGGCACTGCCGCTCGTGGTCGATGTGCGCGACGAGGAGGCGGTGAAGGGCGCGATAGAGAAAACGGTCGAGACCTTCGGCGGCCTCGACATCGTGGTCAACAACGCAAGTGCCGTCAGCCTTACCCCTACGCCGCAGACCGACATGAAGCGCTTCGATCTGATGCATCAGATCAACGCGCGCGGCACCTACATGGTCTCGAAATACGCCATTCCGCATCTGGAGAAGGCGGAGAATCCGCACATTCTCATGCTCTCTCCGCCACTCGACATGAGCGAGAAGTGGTTCGCGCCGCATCTGGCCTATTCGCTGGCCAAATACGGCATGAGCATTTGCGTCCTGGGTCTCGCAGGGGAATTGCGGGGCAGGGGGATCGCCGTCAATGCGCTCTGGCCGCGCACGACGATTGCCACAAGCGCGATCAGGAACCTGCTGGGCGGCGACGAACTCGTGCAGGCGAGCCGCACCCCCGAGATCCTGGCCGATGCGGCCTATGCGATCTTCCAGAAACCCTCGAAGAGCTTCTCAGGCCATTTCCTCATCGACGATGTGTTCCTGCACGGCGAGGGTGTGACCGATTTCGAGAAATACCGGGTCGATCCGACGAAGCCCCTCGCACCCGACTTCTTCGTGCCGGATGACACGTCGCCCCTGTCATCCTTGCGTTAAATGGGCCTGTTCATTGTCAGCCCCGGCGAGCCGCAGGCGAGGGAAGGGGATCCACCAAGGCGCTGGGCCCGATTGTGGATCCCCTTCCCCTCCGCTACGCTCCGGCCGGGGATGACAAGGGTTACCTGGTCCAAGCCAAGATTCTTGAGGGGCGAGAGCGCTTATGATTGTGATCCACAAGCCGACACAGGTGATCGGACCGATAGGCGAGTCCCTCGACCGCCATGTTCTCCCGCCGGGTGAGCCGATCCCTCATGATGCCTTGTGGATCGACCTGATCGAGCCGACGAAGGAAGAGGACAGACTCGTCGAGACCTATCTCAACATCGAGATCCCGACCAAGGAGGAGATGGCGGATATCGAGCCCTCTGAAATTCTCTACAACGAGAACAACGCGCGCTACATGACGGCTCGCGTTCTATGCAGCTCCGACACCGAGAATCCGAAACTCATCGATGTCTCCTTCATCCTGACGGAGAAGGCACTCGTGACCGTGCGCTATGGCGAGCCGCGCTCTTTCAACATGTTCATGGCCCGCGCGGTGAAGCCAGGCGGCTGTCGGCACAGACCGGAGGCCGTGCTCGATGGATTGTTAGAGACCATCATCGACCGTGCCGCCGAGATCCTGGGAGCTGTCGGAACGCGCATCGAACGACTATCGCAGGCGATCTTCGAGAACGAAAAGCAAGGTGCGCGCCGCGCTGCCTCCTACCGCGTTGCCCTGAGATCCATCGGTCGCAAGGGCGACATCATCTCAAACGTGCGCGAGAGCATGGTATCGGTGGAGCGCATGTTACTGTTCCTGTCCGCCAGCATGCCGCGGCCGCAGAAGACGGCGGGCTATCAGTCCGAATGGCGCACGGCGCTTCGCGACGTGCAATCCATCGAGGAGCATGCAAACTTTCTCTCCAGCAAGGTTCAGTTTCTGCTCGACGCAACGCTCGGCTTCGTCACCATGGAACAGAACGACATCATCAAGATCTTCTCGGTCATGTCGGTGATCTTCCTGCCGCCGACCCTGGTCTCGTCGCTCTACGGCATGAACTTCAAGATCATGCCGGAACTCGAATGGGAGTTCGGCTATCTTTGGGCGATCGCCCTGATGGTGCTCGCCGCCGTGCTGCCCTATCTGTTCTTCCGCTGGAAGCGGTGGCTCTGATGTACAGCACTGTCATGCCGGGGCCGCGTAGCGGAGCTCGGAATGGCAGTGGGATAGCCTAAGAACCGAGGAGCAATCCATGTGCGGACGTTTCGCCATCTCTCTCGACCCCGAGATCTATCGGGATTTCTATGGCTATCCCGAGCAGCCGAATTTTCCTCCGCGCTACAACGTGGCTCCTACGCAGCCCGTGCCGATCGTGCTGGAGGATCGGGGCGAGCGGCATTTCATGCTGGTGCGCTGGGGCTTCCTGCCGTCCTGGGTGAAGGATCCGAAGGATTTTCCTCTCGTCATCAACGCCCGCGGCGAAACACTGCAGACGAAGCCGACCTTCAAGGCGGCGTTGAAGCGCCGGCGCTGCATTTTCCTCGCCGATGGCTTCTATGAATGGCAGCGCCATGGACGGGAGAAGACGCCATTCCTGATCCGCCCGCGCGACCGCAAACCCATGCCGATGGCAGGCCTGTGGGAAACCTATAGCAGTCCTGACGGCGGCGAGATCGATACGGCCGCCATTGTGACGACCGATGCCAATGGCACGCTTTCCGCTGTGCACGATCGCATGCCGGTGATCCTCTCACCGGACGATATCGCTGCATGGCTCGACGTGCGTGACGAGCGCGCCGACGTGATGCGCCTCGTGCGCCCCTGTCCCGACGATTGGCTCGACATGGTGCCGGTCTCAAGCCGTGTCAACAAGGTCGAGAACGACGATGCTGGGTTGATGGAGCCGCCGAGCGAACCGGAGCCCGCGCCAGTGAAGGAGAAGAAGCCCAAGGCCAAGAAGCCGCTCTCCAGCGACGAGGACGAGCAGGGAAGTTTGTTTTAGGCTTTTCCAGCACGGTCATCCCGAACGGAGTATAGCGACGATCCGGGATCGCAAGACCAGTCCAGCACCGTCATCCCGGGGCCGCGCAGCGGAGCCCGGGATCCATAGCCACGACAGCAGTTCAGCTGGCACCGCCAGCGGTTATGGATCCCCGCCTTCGCGGGGATGACAGTGGAGGTTCGGGCGCCTCATCCTGCTGACGATCCCGGATCTCCGCTCCGCTTCGCCCGGGATGACGGTTTGGATTACCGCCGCTTCTTCACCGCGTCCCGCTTCAAGATCCCGACGACTTCCAGATGCGGCGAGTGCTTGAACTGATCGACCGGGATGACGCGTTCCAGGCGATAGCCGCTGCTCATCAAAATCGCGGCATCGCGGGCGAAGGTGGCGGCGTCGCAGGAGACGCTGACGACGAACGGAACTTTCGACACGGCAAGCTGCTTCACTTGGGCTTCGGCACCCGCGCGGGGTGGATCGAGCACAACCGCATCGAAGACGTTGAGCTCAGGCGTCAGCAGCGGCCGGCGGAAGAGGTCGCGCGCTTCGGTCGTGACGCGGCGCAGACCCGGCGTCGCGCGTACAGCCTTGTCGAGGGCTGTCATCGAACCCTTGTCGAATTCGACGGCGTGCACGTCCGCTTTCTCCGCGAGCCGCAATGAGAAGGGGCCTGTTCCGGCAAAAAGATCGGCGACACGCTTGGCACGCGCGCAGGCCTCAACGACGAAACCGGCAAGCGTCTCCTCGCCGAGTCTCGTCGCCTGAAGGAACGAGCCTGGGGGTGGAACTACCGAGGCACGGCCCATGACGATGGCGGGAGGCCGGCGCTCCACGATCACGTCGCCATGGACCGACAGACGCGAGAGATCGAGTTCGCGTGCGAGGTCGATGAGGCTCAGGCGGTCCGCATCCTTCATCGGCCCGTGCCCGCGTACATCCACGTCAAAGCCGGTCTGTGTCGTGGTGATCTGGATGTCGAGCGGCTTGCGCGGGCCTTTCAGATGCTCGCCGATCGCGCGCGCAATCGCCGGTGCCCGTTCCTTCAAAGCAGGTTCCGTAATGGGACAGAATGCAATCTCGACGATCTGGTGGCTGCGCGGCGCCATGAAGCCCACATGCATGGCGCGGTCAGGAAAGCGCACGTGCAGCGTGACGCGCCGGCGCCCCTCGCCATGGGCATCGATGAGAGGATCGACGGGAGCTTCGATCCTCGCCTGCTTCAAGGTATGGACGAGCGTTCCGTATTTCCACGCCCGATAGAAACCGTGCTTCATGTGCTGCGTTGCGCAGCCGCCGCATGCGTCGAAATACGGGCAGAACGGCGTCTCGCGCTCGGGCGATGAAACATCGACGCTGACGAGGCGCGCATGCGATCCGTCTCGCTCGATGGTGACCGTCTCTCCTGGCAGCACCTTGGGCACGAAGACGGAGCCGGAAGATGCCTCCGCGATGCCGTCAGCCTTCGCGCCGAGGCGCCTGATCACGACCTGTTCAACCACGACGGGCTCCCAACACGAATTCACGATTGCCGTCGCCGCCCTCGATGGGCGAGGGGACGAGCCCGATGATGGTGAAGCCGAGCGAGGCGACGAAAGCCGTCATGTCCTCGGAAACGGCGCGATGCACCGCCTCGTCGCGAACGATGCCCTTCTTCACGTGAGCGCGTCCGGCCTCGAATTGCGGCTTCACCAGAACGGCGAGTTCTGCGCGGGGCTTCAGCAGGGCGATGGCAGGAGGCAGAACGAGTTTGAGCGAAATGAAGCTCACATCCGAAACCAGCAGATCGGCGGCTTGCGGGATGAGCCCTGTCGTCAGCGAACGGGCATCCGTGCCCTCGAAATTCGTCACCCGTGCATTGCCGACGATGGTGGGGTGCAACTGGCCGTGTCCCACATCCACCGCGTAGACATGGGCCGCACCGCGCTTCACCAGCACTTCCGTGAAGCCGCCCGTGGAGGCGCCGATGTCAAGGCATATCTTGTTCTTCGGGTCGATGTGGAAGGCGTCGAGCGCCGCCGCCAGCTTCACGCCGCCGCGAGACACGTAAGGATGCGGCTGCTCGGCCGTGATGACCGCTTCCTCAGGGACCGCATCGGACGCCTTGCGGATGACGGCCCCATTCACGGTCACGAGGCCGGCCGCAATCGCCTCCTGCGCCCGGGCGCGGCTTGCAAAGAAGCCCCGCTCGACCAGAACCACATCGGCGCGCCTGCGGGTCATTAAGGCCTCGAATCCATCCGGTTCACGATCCCTTCATGGCCGGAACCTGAGTCCCGCCCTAGAACATCTTTCGTTCACAATCCCTACAGGCCCACGGAGATCCCATGATCAGCCGTCGACATCTTTTGACAGGGGCGACCCTGTTCGCCGCCAGCGCTGCCATTCCCCGCGCCTGGGCGCAAGCCCCATCGGGCCCCTTCAAGCTCGATCCCTTGCCTTATGCGCCGTCCAAGAACGAGCCGCATATCGATGCCCAGACCATGGAGATCCACCATGGCAGGCACCATGCGGCCTATGTCAACAATCTCAACGCGGCCCTGAGCCAGAATGCGGAGACGGCCAAGATGCCGCTCCAGGACATGCTGGCGAACCTGAACAAAGTCCCTGAGTCGATCCGGGCTGCGATCCGCAACAATGGCGGGGGACATGCCAACCACACCATGTTCTGGCAGATCATGGGCGGGTCGGGCGGCGAGCCATCGGGCGATCTGAAGGCAGCCATCGACCGGGATCTCGGCGGATTCCAGAAGCTCCAGGAGGATTTCAATACCGCAGGGACGCGACAATTCGGCTCCGGCTGGGTCTTCGTGACGGTTGCCCGTGACGGCAAGCTCGCCCTCGTGGCGAAGCCCAACCAGGATACGCCCCTCATGGAAGGGCAGAGGGTCCTGATGGGCAACGACGTGTGGGAGCATGCCTATTACCTGAAATACCAGAACCGCCGGCCGGACTATCTCAAGGCATGGTGGAACGTCCTCGACTGGAACAAGATCGGCCAGCGCTACGCTGCGGCGAAGGCGGGAACGCTGACGGTTTGATGTCGCAGAGACACGTCGGACATTATCCCCTCGACGTCATCAGTGGCCTTGTGCCGGTGATCTCGATTGGAGGAGCATAGCGCTTCAAGGGATCGGGATGGCCGGGACTGATCCCCGGATCAAGTCCGGGGACGGTCATGACCGAGGAGGGGCTTAAGCCCTGACCTTCCGGGCCTCTTCCTTGCCGAGGGCCTCGAACACCTTGGTCACGATGCCGGCCGCATCGAGCCCAGCTTTGGCGTACATGCGCTCCGGCTTGTCCTGGTCCTGGTAGATGTCGGGCAGGACCATCGAGCGCACCTTCAGGGTGCCGCGGTCGAGGGTGCCCCTATCGGAGAGAAGCTGCAGCACGAAGGAGCCGAAGCCGCCAATCGAGCCTTCCTCGACGGTGACGAGCACCTCGTGATCGCGGGCAAGCCGCAGAATCAGCTCCTCGTCCAGGGGCTTGGCGAAGCGGGCATCGGCCACGGTGGTGGACAGGCCGCGTGCCTCCAGTTCCTCCGCCGCCTTCAGGGCTTCGGAGAGGCGGGTGCCGAGCGACAGAATGGCAATGCGGCTGCCTTCCTTGACGATCCGGCCCTTGCCGATGGCAAGCGGGATGCCCTTTTCGGGCATGTCGACACCAACACCCTCACCGCGCGGATAGCGGAAGGCGATGGGGCCTGAATCATAGGCTGCGGCGGTCGCCACCATATGGACCAGCTCCGCCTCATCGGCAGCAGCCATGACCACCATGTTCGGCAGGCAGCCGAGATAGGCGATATCGAAGGAACCGGCATGGGTCGCGCCGTCCGCGCCGACGAGGCCGGCCCGGTCGAGGGCGAAGCGCACCGGCAGGTTCTGGATCGCCACGTCGTGCACCACTTGGTCGTAGGCGCGCTGCAGGAAGGTGGAATAGATGGCGCAGAAGGGCTTGTAGCCCTCCGTCGCCATGCCGGCGGCAAAGGTCACTGCGTGCTGCTCGGCGATGCCCACGTCGAAGGTGCGGGCGGGGAATTCCTTACCGAACATGTCGATGCCAGTGCCTGACGGCATGGCGGCCGTGACGGCGACGATCTTGTCGTCCTTGTGCGCTTCCTTGATCAGGCTCTCGCCGAATACCTTGGTGTAGGAGGGGGCATTGGCCTTGGCCTTGGTCTGCGCACCCGTCACCACGTCGAAGGTGACGACGCCGTGATACTTGTCGGCGGCGGCCTCCGCAGGCGCATAGCCCTTGCCCTTCTTGGTCACCACATGGACGAGGACCGGGCCGGTCTCGGTGTCGCGCACATTCTTCAGGATCGGCAGCAGGTGGTCGAGATTGTGCCCGTCGATGGGGCCGACATAGTAGAAGCCGAGCTCCTCGAACATGGTGCCGCCGGTCCAGAAGCCGCGGGCGAATTCCTCGGCGCGCTGGGCCTTCTCGTAGATGAATTTCGGCAGCTTCTTCGCCAGCTGCTTGGCCGTCTCGCGGATGCCGCGATAGGTGCCGCCGGAGACGAGACGGGCGAGATAGGACGACATGGCGCCGGTCGGCGGCGCGATCGACATGTCGTTGTCGTTCAGGATGACGATGAGGCGCGAATGCATGGCGCCGGCATTGTTCATGGCCTCATAGGCCATGCCGGCCGACATGGCCCCGTCGCCGATCACGGCGATCACGTTGTTCGTCTTGCCTTCCAGATCCCGCGCCACGGCCATGCCAAGGCCAGCCGAGATCGAGGTCGAGGAATGGGCCGCGCCGAAGGGGTCGTATTCGCTCTCGGAACGCTTGGTGAAGCCCGACAGCCCGTCCGCCTGGCGCAGGGTCCGGATCCGGTCGCGGCGACCGGTGAGGATCTTGTGCGGGTAGGCCTGGTGGCCCACGTCCCAGATCACCCGGTCGCGGGGCGTGTCGAACACGTAATGCAGCGCCACCGTCAGCTCGACCACACCTAAGCCCGCGCCGAGATGCCCGCCCGTGACGGACACGGCGCTGATCGTCTCGGTGCGCAGCTCATCCGCCACCTGCCGGAGCTGGTTTTCGGGCAAATGACGCAGATCGTCCGGAGTCTTGATGGTGTCGAGGAGGGGTGTGGACAACGTTTTACTCGCCAAGCTTCAGCCGGAGGCCAGATCCTTTGAGATAAGGTCGCACCGGGCCCGGGTCAAATGCGTGGCTCCGGGCCTTCCTGCCAAGCCAGCCTATTCCGCAACGTCCAGCGGAGCCGTGCCGGAGGCGGCTCCGTCGGGGCCGATGGTGATCTTCTCGATGCGGGCCTCGGCCTTCTTGAGGAGTTGCTCGCAATGCTTCTTCAGGGCCTCGCCGCGCTCATAGATCGCAATCGAATCCTCCAGGGGCACATCGCCGCGCTCGAGGCGGCGGACGATGTCCTCCAGCTCGGCCAGGGCCTTTTCGAAGGGGAGGGTCTTGATGGAAGCGGTGTCGGTCATGCGGTTATCCGTACTTTTCCTTGCGCCATCTCACGATGGAATTGCGGCATCGCTTGGTCGGCGTGCGAGGAGTCTCTGATAGACGAGACCGATGCCGATGAGAACAAGCCCGAGCCCGATAAATGACAGGGCCCGCATCACGCCCTCCAGATTGGCGAGGTCGACGATGAAGACTTTCAGGACGGCCAGCACCAGATAGACCGCCGAGACAAGGCGAGCGGAGCGGTTGTTGAAAACGAGGCCCAGGCCGAGCAGCAGGATGCCGATGAGGAGCAGAGCCAGTGAATAGCTCCATTGTTCCCCTTGGGTGAATCCCTTCCAGAGTGCCAGCTGCGGACCTGCCGCGATCCGCCTGATCGCAAGGCCGATATAGGCCGAGAACAGGAGCAGGCTTAAAACGGCCGAGGACAGACTGTAGAGGCGTGGCCGGGCGCGCCGCTCGATGAGGGCGAGCGCGGCAGCCAGGACGGCCGGCAGCAGATAGGCGGGGATCAGGGCGTTAAAGAGCGGGCCTCCTGGGACCTCGTCCTCTGTCAGCAGGGGGTTAACGACGAGAAGGAGTCCACCCGCGCAGAGGACGAGGGAGATGATCTTGAAGATCAGCGAACCCCAGCGATAGACCGGGTCGGATTGCCGGATATCGAGGCGCGTGAGCACAATCGCAAAGACGAGGCTTTCTGTCGCAACGAGCCCGATCTCCAGAAGATCGGTGGTCGCCGCCAGCGGATCCCCGGCGCGGAGCGCGTGGCGGATCTCAAAGAAGACCAGGAAGGCCGCAAAGGCGATTCCGAGGCTTTCCGTCAACCGCACGGTCCAGTCGCGGCCCGTGCGCTGGAGAAGGCGGCTGGCAGTGAGGAAGGCCAGGGCCGGAACGCCGTAGCCCCAGAGGAGCCAACTGAACAGGACCGGGCCGGGATCGCCGCCGACGATGGTCGGGTCCCAGATCAGGCGGCCTAAGATGATCACGCCGATGGCGCCGACAGCGTAGCGCAGGGCCGGGATGGCGATTCGGTCGGCGATCCAGGCCGTGCCGAGCGCCGTCAGGGCGAAGGCGACGGTGAGCATGCCCTTGTCGAGGGCGAAGGTCAGGCCGAGCGCCAGAGCGGCGAGGGCTGCCGAGGCGGTGGCGCCGAGAGTCAGGCGGATCGGGCTCTCCGGGCTGGAGGGCAGGCGGTTCAGCCAGCTGGCGGCGGCGATGAAGGCGAGGGCGAGCCCACCCGCGGCCAGGGCGAAGGGCAGGCTGCGCTCGAATTCCGCCACCCGCCAATAGGCCGCGATGAGCGCCAGCAGCGGGCCGATGGCGGCCGTTCCCGCATACCAGGCAGCGGTGGATACGCCGAGATGGGGCGAGCGCGCAGACCGGACCAGGCTGGCGCCCGCGATGGCCGCCGGCAGCAGGAGGGCGAGCGCGAGGTAGGTCGAGAGCCCATGGGGGCGCACGGCGAAGGCATCGCCGCTCTGATAGAACAGGTTTTCGGGCGTACCGCCGATCTCGCGGGCAATCGGCCAGACGAGAAGGGCGCCGGCGACGGTCAACGCTGCCCAGGCGGTGGCGGGAGCCGCTGACGAGAAGCGGATGCCCGTCGCGAGCAGGACGAGCGCCATCGCGGCGACGAAGACCGGGCGGGCATCCCCGGCGATGACCGAGCTGGAGACGGCGATGCCGGCCAGCGCGAAGGCGAAGAGAATGCCGCTGGCGGGCCAATCGATGCCGGCTTCCCCATCCGAAACATGGCGGTAGGGGATGATCGCCAGAAAGATGGCGGCCAGGCCGGTCTGGACGACGAGATGCACCATGGCCGGCAGGGCATCCGTGTCGTCCATGATGAAGATGAGGAAGGTCCAGGCCAGCACGCCGACGGGCGCGGCCACGGCGAGCCAGCGCCACAGGCGCAAATGCGCGACGCCATAGGCGGGCAGCACCACGCAGGCGAGATAGATCACGAGCGCCCAGGGCTGCGGCTTGTCGGAGGAGACGAGGAGCGGGCTTCCCATCGCGCCAAGCAGGCCGAGAGCGGCGAGGATCGGGCCGTGCAGGGTCGCCGCGATCATGGTGAGAACGGCAATGAGGCCGAGCAGCACGAAGGTCGTCGCCGGGGTGATCAGGTCATAGAGTGCATAGGCTGCATAGGCCGAGGCGAAGGCGCTGCAGGTTCCGGCCGCGCTCAGGATCGCGGGCACGTTCGCACTCGGAATGCCGGGCAGGACGATGTCCAATTCGCGCCGGCGCAGCCATTCGCCGGCGCCGATCAGGGCCAGGGCGAAGAGCCCGCCCAGGGCGATGCGGGTTCCAGGGCTGAGCAGATTCTGCTCGATGGAGTAGCGCACGAGAAAGATCCCGCCGAGCGCCAGCGCGACGCCGCCGATCCAGACGGCCCAGCGGGCTCCGAGCTTCTCCTCGAGATCCTGACGTGCCGGCGCCGGTTGCGGAGCAGCGGCTTGAACGGTCGGCACGGACACGATCGGCCGGGAGGGTTCCGGCTCGGGAGCGACGAGGGGCTCTTCGACCGGCGTTTCAGGAGTTGCAGCGGGAGGGGCTTCACTCGCGGAAGCGGTTTGGTCGCCCGTCTGAGCCTTGGCCAGCCGCAACTCGCCTTCGAGAATGGCGATGCGCTGGTGCAGAGCATCGAGCCTGCCACGGGCCGAGAGGCCGAGGACCAATCCCGCGATGGCGCAGATCGGAATGCTGAGCACCAGCAGGGCGAGAAGGATCATGTCCAAGAGAGAGCCTCGGCATTGGCATGGCGCCGCGGCCGTTCCGGATGGAATCGGCTAGCGCCCGTTAAGCTGTAACATGAAGGGCGTGCCCTCCATAGCCTCGGCGCCCCGGCCGATGGCGCGGATCGCCTCGACCATCCGGCCCCGGCGTCCCAGAAGATCGTCCGCCAGGGCAATGAAGCGGGCATTCGGGGTCGCGCTGGGGGAGGCTTCCCGCAGAGTCGCGGCAATCGCTGTTTCGTCACGCTCCGGTGCCAGGGCGCAGGCGGCGATATAGGCGGCGGCGGTGGAGCGGCTGATTCCCGCCCAGCAATGGAAGAGGAGAGGACTTTCCCGGCCCCAGGCACGCACGAAGGCGAGCAACTGCTCCATATGCGCCGCCTCGGCCAGGACATAGCCCTCGCGGGGCTCCACGATGTCGCTGACGCCGATGAAGAGATGACGCTCGGCTGCGATCGTCGCGGGGCGCTCGACCTCGGCGCCGACGCCCATAAGGCTCACCACATGGCTGGCGCGGATCGCCGTCACGGTGTCGTGCAGGCGGGAGAGGGGGCAGACGTGCAGGGTCGGCATGGGGTTCGTCTCAGGGCTGCTTTTTCCCTCTCCCTCGCGGGGAGGGGTTAGGGGTGGGGGTAGTGCAGCCGGGTGAGTGAGTAAACTAGTTAGACGCTGTAGCGATCTTGGTCATCTGGAAGAAGCGTAATACTCCGACTTTTCGACCCCCACCCTTTATCCCTCCCCGCAAGGGGGAGGGAAACACGCCTCGATTATACAATCATCCAGTCCTGCAGGACGAAGCGGCTTTCCTATCTTCAACTCGCCAGCGCCGCCGAAACCTTCTGATGATAACGCTCCTCGGCCTCCGCCACAGGCCAGGGCTCCAGAAGGGCGAGCACGGACCGGGGTAGGGGCTCGGGCCGGCCGAAGAACTTGATCGCTTCCTCGCGGCCGAAACCCGCGAGATGCGTCGCCTCCAGAAAGGCCGCCTGGCGGTCGGCCTGCTTGATGAATCGCTTGAGCGTTGCCGCCGGCTGGGCGGGCAGGCCGAAATGCACATGGATGGCGCCGAGCAAACCCGCCTCGATTGTCTTGTAGGCGTCGCCAATCACCGCCTTGAAGGGCGAGATGATGTCGCCGATCACGTACTCCGGTGCATCGTGCAGCAGCACCGAGAGGCGCCACTCGCGCGACATGTCCGGATTGATATGGCTCGCAATGGCTTCCACCAGCAGGGAGTGCTGCGCGACAGAGAAGATATGTCCGCCGATTGTCTGCCCGTTCCATCGGGCGACGCGGGCAAGACCGTGGGCGATGTCGTCGAGCTCGACATCGAGCGGCGAGGGGTCGAGCAGGTTGAGGCGGCGGCCGGAGAGCATCCGCTGCCAGACGCGGGGTTCCTTCGCCATTTAAAGCTTCTCAGCGAGAGCGGTGCACTCCGCGTGGCGATAGCAGCCGGTGAGATGGTCGTTCACCATGCCCACTGCCTGCATGAAGGCATAGACGATGGTGGGGCCGACGAAGTTGAAGCCCTCCTTCTTCAGCGCCTTCGAGATCCTGCGTGAGACCTCCGTTTCCGTCGGCACGTCCTTGCGCGTCTTCGCGTTGGTCTGCACCGGCCGCCCGTCGATGAAATCCCACAGGAAGCGCGAGAAGCCGCCGCGTCCCTGGATGACGAGCCAGGCACGGGCGCCGGCAATCGTCGCCTCGATCTTGGCGCGGTTGCGTACGATGCCGGCGTCGAGCATCAGGGCCTCGACCTGCGCCTGATCGAACTGGGCGATCACCGCCGGTTCGAAGCCTGCGAAGGCGCGGCGGAAGTTCTCGCGCTTGCGCAGGATCGTGATCCAGGAGAGGCCCGCCTGGAAGCCGTCGAGAACGAGTTTTTCGAACAGGGCGCGGTCGTCGAATTCCGGCACGCCCCATTCCGTATCGTGATACTCGACATAGAAGGGATCGGTGCCGGGCCACCAGCAGCGGGTCTTGTGGTCGGGATGCAGGATCAGTCCGTCGGTCATGGAACGTGTGTAGCGGGACTGTCGGCAAACGGGAAGAGACGCGCCGCTTTTCCCTCCCCCTTGCGGGGAGGGGCAGGGGTGGGGGTAGTTTGACTGGGTTCAGCCTTCCCATCATGGCCTCTCCTGGCCATCCCGATCCGAAGCGCACCGCGCCTTTCTCCATCGGGATCACCGACACAAGGCCGGTGATGACGCGGTAGAGGCTGTGTTGTCTTGCTTAATTCAGCGTAGCGCCCTGACTTTGCGACCCCCACCCTTCATCCCTCCCCGCAAGGGGGAGGGAAACACTTCAGCGCGACAGCGGCTTTCGGTAATAGACGACCCGATCCGTCTCCTCGAAGCCCAGGGCCTTGTGCATGGTCTGTGAGCCAACGTTTTCGAGGAGGACGTCGGAGGCGAATTCGCGGCAGCCGAGGCGTCGTGCCCAATCCTCGACGGCCTTGTACAGCATGCGAGCCAGTCCCCGGTTGCGGTAGTCCGGCTCTACGTAAATGCCTTCGAGAAAGGCGACCGGCGACGTCTTGCAGCCGTTCACATAGTCATGGCGCAGAGCCGCTTCCGCGAAGCCGGCTGCCGTGCCGTCGGACAGGCGCACGAGAAAGGCCGCGGCCTTTCTCTGCTCCCAGAGCATGGCCTGTGCTTCGGAGCGATGCTCCTGCACCGGACCCTCCGGCCAGAGGGCATGGCGCAAGGCGGCCCATTCCTCAAGCGATTGCAGGGTGCAGGGCTCGATCCTCGGGCCGTTCCCGTCATTCACGGGGCAGGGCTCCGCGCGCATCGACCAGATCCGCCATTTGGTGTGAGGTATCGTCCTGTGCGAGCCGCAGGCCTGCCGCGACGCCGAGCCGGTCGGCCTCGGCGCGGTTCTGGCTCACCTTCCACTTGCCCTCGATCCGGGCGATCTCGATCTCGATGCCGACAATACCCTTGAGCTGTGCGGCCACGAAGGGCGCCGGCGCATCGCTCACAGTCCAGGGCTCCGGACGCGGCGTCTCCTGTAGGTCCGTCATCGCGGTGATCTGCTGCAGCAGCCAGTCCGGATCGTCTTTGATCGTCAGGCACCCGCGGGCCTGGACGATGGCGTAGTTCCAGGTCGGCACGACCTTGCCATGCTCGCGCTTCGCCGCATACCAGGACGGCGTGATGTAGGTCTCAGGTCCCTGGAAGACCACGAGGGCTTCCTGCTCGGGGTCGAAGTTCCGCCACTGGGCATTGGCGCGGGAGAGGTGGGCCTTGAGGGTTCCCAAGGCCGACGCGGAGGCATCCAGCACGAAGGGAATGGGATTGGCCTCGAGCCCCGCGCTGCCGAACGTCACCAAGAGCCCGAGCGGATGGGCCTTGATGAGAGCGTGTTGAACCGCAAGGTTGTCCTCGCGGAAGTGAGGCGGCTGATACATGGCTTTCCCGGCTTAAGAGGGCGGGAATGTTAGCGAGTCACGCCGGTTCGGACCAATCAAAAATCCCGATGCTGATCATCACATGCGGCGATGTGCCCATCAGGCCCCGGTGCGGAGCACCCGCAGCTTCTCAGCCAGTTCCGTCCAGCGGTAAGGTTTACTGATGAAGGAGACGCCTGTGCTCAATCCTTCGGAGGGCAGGGCCGACACGGGATAGCCCGAGGCGAGAAGAATCTTCAGGTCGGGGCGCATCTCACGGGCCTTGCGGGACAGCTCGACCCCGTTCATGCCGTTGGGCATGATCACGTCGCTGAACAGGACATCGATGGAGGGATTGCCGTCGAGGACTCGGATCGCCTCGTTGGCATCGGCCGCCGTTACCACGTCATAGCCCAGGCTGTCGAAAATATCGCTCGCAACCTCCCTGACAGTTGGTTCGTCCTCGACGATCAGCACGGTTCCCGCACTGTCCCGAATGGGGCCCGTCGCCTCGGCGTCGTCCTCGATGATCTCCTCACCATTCTCCTGGGTCGGCAGCAGCATGGTGACCTTGGTCCCCTGGCCGGGGGTGCTGTCGATCTTGATGGACCCTCCCGACTGGGTCACGAAACCGTAGACTTGGCTCAGACCCAGGCCTGTTCCCTTGCCGAGTTCCTTGGTGGTGAAGAAGGGCTCGAACACTCGGCTGACGATGTCGGACGTCATGCCGACGCCCGTGTCCTGCACCGAGATGGAAGCATATTGGCCCGGTTGCAGGGTCGATGAAATGGGACCCTGCTCTTTCACCATGACGTTGCCGGTCATGATCTTGAGGGAGCCGCCATCCGGCATCGCGTCGCGCGCGTTGACGACGAGATTGAGCAGTGCGGACTCGAATTGCGGCGCATCGACCGAGACCCAACGGATCTTCGAGGCAAGCGAGATCTGCAGCCTGATCATTTCGCCGCAGGCCCGGCGCAGAACTGACTCGAAGCCTTCGATGAGTGTATTCGGGTTGTGAGAGGCCGGCTGCAGGGGCTGACGGCGTGAGAAGGCGAGGAGCTGCTGCGTCAGCTTCGCGCCGCGTTCGGCCGCGCTCTGCGCACTTTCGATCAGATTGATGTCTCGGGGATCGCGCGCGTTGCGCGCCAACAGATCCAGATTGTTGACGATGATCGTCAGGAGATTGTTGAAGTCGTGTGCGACGCCGCCCGTGAGCTGTCCGACCGCCTCCATCTTCTGGGCTTGAAAGAGGGTGGCCTGTGCTTCTTCGAGCGCCTCCTGTGCCTGCCGACGTTCGGTGATGTCGCGGGTGATTTTGGCAAAGCCGATCAATTCGCCCAGATCGTTGCGGATCGGATCGATGACGACGCTGGCCCAGAAGCGCGTGCCGTCCTTGCGGACGCGCCAGCCTTCGGCCTCGAACTTGCCGTCGCGCGCTGCCGTGTCGAGTGCGCGTTGCGGCAGGTTCGTCGCACGGTCCTCATCGGTGTAGAAGCGCGAGAAATGCTGGCCGACGACCTCGCTTTCCACATAGCCCTTGAAACGCTGGGCACCCGGATTCCAGCTCACCACGATGCCGGTCGGGTCGAGCATGTAGATGGCATAGTCGGTGACCGCGTCGACGAGGAGCTGAAATCGCCCCTCCGGTAACGTCGGTCTGTACTCTGGCACCGCGTTCATCGATAAGTTCCCCGGCAGGACCGTCTATACGTTTCTTTGGTACATGAACTGGCCCAGCGGTCTATAACAAAGGTTGTGCTCCTGTTGTTCCTCAGGTCTGACGAGAACTTAAGCCGGTAGATCCGTCTCTCCCGGAAACGGAAAACCGATCCAGGACGGCTTCTCAAGCCGCACCGGGATACCGCCGGCCCGGATCGTCTCGCCCGCCTGAAGCGCATCCGCCGCCCGGTCGAGACGGATCATCAGGAGCCCCCTGCCTGCGGCGCCGGTCCCGGTCTTGCCCAGAGCCTTCTCTCCTGCCGTGACCTCGACGCCCACATCCGCCGCGAACCCGCCTTCGTAGATGGCGGGTACGATCCGCGTGCGGGCCGTGCCCCGGTGCTGCATGCGCGAGACCACCTCCTGGCCCACATAGCAGCCCTTGTCGAAGTCGACGCCCTGCAGCTGGTCCATCAGGGCTTCGTGCGGGAAGGCATCCCCGAACAGGAAATCGCGCCCGCCCTCCGGCACGCCGAGCGCGATCCGGTGGGCGTGATAGGCTTCGGCCGGGCCCTTCGCGAATTCCGCCGCATCGCCGGTCGCCACGATGGCGCGCCAGCCGAGGGCAGGCAGGCGTGGATCCTCGACCACGAAACCGGCCTCGTCATCCGGTCTCGGAGCGTCCCAGCCGGCCACGACGGTAAGCTGCTCGGAAAGGTCTTCGATCGCCACCTTCGCCCGCAGCTTATAGAAGCCGAGCCGCTTGGCGAGATCGGGCGCGAAGACCTTCAGGACATCGAGATAGTAGGCGCCGCCGATCTCTTCCGGTGCCTGGAAGACGATGAAATCGAACAGGATCTTGCCCTGCGGCGTCAAAAGGGCGCCGAGGCGCGCATTGTGCGCTGACACACGGTCCAGGTCGCAGGTGATGAGATTGTCGAGAAAAGTCTTGGCGTCTTCGCCCGAAACCCTTACCACGCCCCGGTCGGCCAGATGGACTGACGGCATGTGCCCGCTCTCCTTGATCCTGTGAGAGCTGTGACATATGCCCGTTCCGCAGCGGCCTCAAGGGATGAGATTGTTATGCCCCAGACCTTCGACCTGATCCTCAAAGGTGGCATCGTCGTGAACCACGACGGACGCGTGGAGCGCGATATCGGCGTGCGAGGCGGGCGGATCGCCTCCATCGGCGACCTGTCCCAGGCCTCCGCCGCGCGGGAGATCGAATGCCGGGGCCTGCACATCCTGCCGGGCGTCATCGACACCCAGGTGCATTTCCGCGAGCCGGGCCTCGACCACAAGGAGGATCTCGAATCGGGCTCCCGCTCGGCCGTCATGGGTGGCGTCACGGCGGTATTCGAGATGCCCAACACCGACCCGCAGACCACGACGCCCGAGGCGCTCGCCGACAAGGTGCGGCGCGGCCATCATCGCATGCATTGCGACTTCGCCTTCTGGGTCGGCGGCACGCACGAAAACGCGAATGACGTGCCGGAGCTGGAGCGCCTGCCGGGTGCTGCCGGCATCAAGGTGTTCATGGGCTCGTCCACCGGCTCGCTCCTCGTCGAGGACGACGAGGGCATCGCCAGCATTCTGCGCCGCACCCGCCGACGCGCCGCCTTCCATTCCGAGGACGAGGCGATGCTGCGCGAGCGGAAAGGTCTGCGCGTCGAGGGCGATCCGCGTTCGCACCCGGTCTGGCGTTCGGCTGAAGTGGCGCTCGCCTGCACGCAGCGTCTCGTGCGCATCGCTCAGCAGACGGGCGCGCGCATCCATGTGCTGCACATCACCACCGCCGAGGAGATGGAGCTCCTGAAAGAACACAAGGATCTCGTGTCGGTCGAAGTCACGCCGCATCACCTGACGCTCGCAGGACCTGAGGATTACGAGCGCCTCGGCACCTATATCCAGATGAATCCTCCCGTGCGCGACGAACTGCATCGCGCGGCTCTCTGGCATGGCCTCGACGAGGGCATCGCCGACATCCTCGGGTCCGACCACGCGCCGCATACGCGCGAGGAGAAGGACAAGACCTATCCCAACACGCCTTCCGGCATGACCGGCGTGCAGACGCTCGTGCCCGTGATGCTCGACCATGTGAATGCGAGCAGGCTGACGCTCGAGCGCTTCGTCGATCTCACGAGCGCCGGTCCGAAGCGCCTTTTCGGTATCGCCAACAAGGGCCGTATCGCTGTGGGCTACGACGCCGATTTCACCGTGGTCGACCTGAAGCGCACGGAGACCATCACCAACGACTGGATCGCCTCCAAATGCGGCTGGACGCCCTATGACGGCAAGAAGGTCACCGGCTGGCCCATCGGTACCATCGTGCGCGGAAATGTGGTGATGTGGGACGGATCGCTTGAGGTGCCGTCGCAAGGCGAGGTGGTGCGGTTCGAGGAGACGCTCGGGCGTTGAAGCATTTTTAGGCGAAGTGGGTCCGGTTCGCCGTCAAAAATGCGTTGAATCAAGAAAGAGAGATGGTTTCACTCACGTGAAACCATCTCTAGCGGCGCATCGCAGATGCGTCGCCGCCGAAGGCGAGGCGCAGGCCGAGACCGACCATGATGATCCCGGCGAAGCGCTCCTGCCAGGCAATGAAGCTCGGCCGGCGTGAGAGCCAATCGCCGATCGTTCCCGTGCCGAGCGCGACGCCACCGAGCACGACGAATCCGGAAAGCTTCTGGACGGCTCCGAGAAACAGCAATTGTGCGGTCACAGACCAGCTGCTCGTCGGATCGACGAATTGCGGCAGGAAGGCGAGCATGAACACCATCGCCTTCGGGTTGGTCAGATTGTTGATCATGCCTTGACGCAGGGCGGTCATGTCCGAAATCGGCTGCGGCGTTTTCCGCTTAAGTTCGTGAGAGCCGAAGGATCCGATGAGGAGCTTGGCTCCAAGCCAGACGAGGTAGGCCGCGCCCGACCAGCGCAGCAGATCGAAGGCCAATGGCGATGCCTGGAGGAGCGAGGTGACGCCGAGAGCCAGGAGCGGCAGCTGTACGAGGGCTGCCAGCAGCGTCATGCCTGTCGCCGTAAGTAGAGCCGTGCGCCGCCCTTGTCCCACGCCGCGGCTCAGCAGCAGAACCATGTCGGGTCCGGGGGCGAGCTGAAGGGCCAGAACGGCCGTATAGAAGGTCAGAAAAGTCGGTAGATCCAGCATGGTGGAGCCTTCCGCGAACAGGCTTCGATGATGGATAAAACCGCTACTTCACCCAGGCCATGTTCTGCAAGACGACACGATAGCCGTCGGGATCCTCGAAGGTGACACCCTGTCGGTCCCAATAGGGATTGAAGGACAGGACCGGAGCATATCCGTTGTCGCGCATGCGCTGCACCGCTGCTTGCCACTCCGCTCGGTCGGGCAGATAGAAGACAAGCAGGTTGTCCTGTGTCGGAGCGCGGCCGGCGCGATGGTTTCGGTGCTGCGTGAATTCGAGGTGCCAGGGAGCCTGCGGATGGCCGAGCATCCGGCCATCGAATCCGTCATGGTCGTCGAAGCTGGCGAGGGTCTCGAACCCGAGACCGTCCCGATAAAAGCGCACGATGTCATCGAGCCGATCCGTCGGCCGGGCGACCCGCAGCGTCACGCCCTTCTTCATGGGCGAGGGGCCGCGTTCAATGCTTCAGCGCCATCGCCATCGAGAACGCACCGGTGCGGATCTTGTCGGGCAGGGTGGCGGCATATTCCGCAACAGCATCTTCGCCATAGGTGGCGACGAGTTCGGTGAAGGCCGCGAAGAGGGCGGCCTGCGCCATGCAATCGCCATCGAGCCCGTCGAGTTCGGCCTCGGCAAAAGCCTCGGTCACATAGCTCAGGGCCGCCTGCTTGAGGGCGCTGAGTTCGGGCAGCTCGTCGAGAGGGACGTCGTTATCGTTCATGATCCAGGCCCCTTTGAAGGGGCGGCGCGCGAGTTCGGTTGATTCATTTCTAGACGTCGCGCCGACCCACCGCCAGCATCACCTTGCAAGGAGGTTAACGCGAGAGGCGCAAGCTCGAAAAATGTGGATAAGAGGCATCGCTGCAACACCTCCGGATGTTGGACATAATCCTTCGATCACCCGCCGTAGCGGCCGGTGATGTTGCGGGCGAGCTGTTCGCCCTCGCTCAAGAACCGGACGGAAGCTTCCTGGGCCGAGGGGGTGCAGACCCGATAGGTGAGGGCATAAGCCTGATAGCCCTTGTTGTAGGCCCCGGCGAGACGTTCGCGCCGGCCAGGCGTCGTGCCTTCGGCTTCGAGCAGGACCTGCATGCGCCGGCCCCATTCGGTGCCGTCGGGCGCGCTGCAGAGGGGGCGCAGCATGGCGAGCGATCCCATGATTTCGGCGAGCCGCAGCAACTCCTTCTCGTACGGCGCGGGCGGCGGCTCGACCACGGGTGCGGGCTCCGCCTGCTGCTGCGGTTGCTGCTGGCCGGCAGGTCGCTGCGATTGCGGTTGCTGCGGGCGCCGCTGCTGTTGGGGTTGCTGCGGCCGATATTGCGGCTGGGGACGATATTGCTGCTGCGGCACCGGCTGGCCCGGCTGCGGCCGCGGGGGAAGGCCGAAGAGCCGTTCGAAGAAGCCTTGAGCTGCCGCAGGTTGAGGCGTTGCCAGTAAGATGATGGGAAGGGCGAGAATCAGGCCTGCCCGCTTCATGGCCTTGGATCCTGACCTGCGAGCCTGAAAGCCCGCTCCAGAATCCCGGTAAGCCCTGCCGTCATCGGCAGATCGACGATGTCCCATTCCGTGACCCAACGGATTTCCTTTGCTTCCGGACCTGTCTGGGGTTCGCCCGAAACCCAGCGGGCGGCATGGGCGGCGATGACGACGTGATGCTTTATATGGCCTTTCTCGTCCCTTTCAATGAATTCGACCGGGGCGATCAGGCCGATGAGCTTGGCCTCAACCCCGACCTCCTCGCGAAGTTCCCGCAAGGCTGCCTCGCCCAGGGTCTCGCCGGCCTCGACCATCCCGCCGGGCAGCGAAAACAGTCCCTCGCTCGGCGGTGTGCCCCGTGCGGCAAGCAGGATACGCCCGTCCCGGATCACCGCCACCGAGGCGGCGAGGATCGGGCGGGAGGGATAGAAGCGGTCGCTGGTCATGGGAGAAATGGTTCGCCAGCCACCATATAGCTGGCTCTGCGGCCGCTTAGCGAGTCCAAAGAGGGCCTCGGGATAGACGTCGGAGCGTTCGGACACAGTGTCACATACATAGATCCTCGCTCCTTCGGGCAAGAGCTTGACGAGCTTATCCATTGCTGCGCGCCGGCGGGATGCGGCTTGCCACCGGTTTTGATCCTGAGTATCAGCCGCCAGGACTTGGCAGGGTTCAGAACCCTGCCGGAACCGGGGCGCCAATGCACCATACCCGCGATCACATCGTCAAAGAGGTTCAGGGACTTCGGGCCGTCGCGGTGGTGTCCGTCCTGATCTATCACATCTGGCCGGCAGTCCTGCCGGGTGGATATATCGGCGTCGATGTGTTCTTCGTGATCTCCGGTTTCCTGATCACCGGTTCGCTGATCAGGGAGTTCGAGACCAAGGGGCGGATCAGCATTTCGGGATTCTATGCCCGTCGGATCCGGCGCCTGCTTCCCGCGGCAACGCTCGTCTCGGCGGCGGTCGCGCTGTCCATTCCTCTTTTCCCAAAGGTTACTGGGCCGACATCGTCAACGGCATCATGGCGAGCACCGCCTATGTCCAGAACTGGTTTCTGGCTGCGCAGGCAGTCGATTACCTGGCCGGCGATGCGAAAGGGCCCATGAACCATTTCTGGTCCCTGTCGGTCGAGGAACAGTATTATATCGTCTGGCCCCTGATCCTGGTCCCCGTTGTCGCCGTCGCTCGCAGAGCTGGCCTCGATCCGCGCCGGGCGTTCGGATGGATCATCGCCATCGTCGGCGGTGCTTCGCTCGCCTATTCGGTATTTCTCACCCCGCTCGATCCCGGGACGGCCTATCTCGCGACAACCACCCGGGCCTGGGAGCTGGCACTCGGCGGCGCTCTTTCCATCGTTCTTGCCCGAAACGCTCTCGCCGATTCCCAGCGTGCGATCCTGGGGCTGCTCGGCGTCGTCGGCATCGTTGTTGCCTGCGTAGCCTATAGCGAAAGCACCCCTTTTCCCGGTTACACGGCGCTCCTCCCGACCCTCGCAGCCGCCGCCGTCATTGCCTCGAGCGGGTCGCAGGCACCCTGGTCGGCGCGTGGGCTCTTGAGCTCGCGCCCGTTCCAGTATTTCGGCGACATCTCGTATTCCCTCTACCTCTGGCATTGGCCGCTGATCATCGTCTACGGCGAGGTCACGGACCGCACCATCGGGCTCTTTGACGGCCTTGCTCTTCTCCTGACGTCGTGCGGCCTGGCGCATCTGAGCAAGGTCTATGTCGAGGACCGTTTCCGGATCCCGTCCTTCTCCACCGAACGCACCGTCGCCGCTGGTGCCGCATGTATCGCGGCGACGCTTGTGCTGGGTGTCGGCTATCTCGGCATCAGCACTCACGATCAGGATGTGCTGGCTTCGGGGCAGAACAGACGCGGAGCTCTCGCGATGGTCGATCCGCAATACGATTGGCGCTCCGAGGATCTGACAAAGATTATCCCGAAGCCGGAAAACCTTCGCGCGGATGTGCCGAACATCTATGCCAGCAAGTGCCATCAGGAGCAGCGCAAGACGGAGGTTCTCGTCTGCGCCTATGGCGATCCTCGCAGCGAACAACGGATCGTCATGATCGGCGATTCCCATGCGGGGCATCTCTATCCCGCCTTCGAGGAAATGGTCCGCGACAAAGGAGTTGACTTCCGCGGCCTGTCCAAATCCGCATGCCTGTTTTCATTGGACGCTTTCTACTACCAGCCGCTCAAGCGCCCCTATACGGAATGCCTCGAATGGTCGAAGAACGTCATCGCTTGGCTCGAGCGCGAGCGGCCTGACATCGTGCTGATCTCGCAATCACCGGCCTATCCTGAAACGACCCGTCGGGGCATGGCGGAAGCTTGGTCGCGTCTGCTCGCGATGGGATTGGATGTCCGGATCGTCCGCTCGACGCCCTGGTTGCGCTTCGATCCGGATAAATGCCTGGCAGAGAGCAAAGATTGGAATGTCGATTGCGCGCCTCTGCGGGAAGTCGCTTTCAGAGATGATCCTGTGCTTACGGCCGCTCAGGAACTGAATTTGAATGTGTTGGATCTGACCGATCACTTGTGCGATGCGGCGCGCTGCCCGACCGTGATCGGCGGGATCATGGTCTATCGCGACCGGCATCATTTCACGGCGACTTTTGCCAGAACCCTGAGCGGCATATTCGGAAAGGCATTGTCAGTCGAAGGCGCGATCAACTCGAGCATCGGATCAATCCCTTAAGCAGCGCATCGTTGGGAGCGGAATACCGGGTCCACGTTTCACTGACGCGGCCCTCTGGGTCCGCACGATGCGCTAGCGCTTTGAATGGAAGCGAGACCCCGAGTTCCTGCGAGGCGGGCAGCGGAATTGAGAACGGCCGCCGTTGATCATGAGGAAGATTTCTGCGCCGATGGTTCGTCAGTCGCGACATAACGGGCCCGCGGCCGGATGAGGGCTGCTTGGCTGCGCTGCTCGATGGCGTGAGCAAGCCATCCGGCCGTGCGTCCGATGGCAAAGAGCGTAAACGCAGCGCCCACCGGCAGTCCATAGGCCCGCTCCATCATGACGAGAGCGACATCGATGCTGGGACTGCCGCCGGAGGCAATCGCGATCGTCTTCAGGGTCGTGGCGTCCGAAGCCAGAAGCGGCACGTTCTCCAGAAGTGCCCGCCCTCGGGGATCCCCGTCCGGATAAAGGCGGTGTCGGAGGCCAGGGGGTGGCGTCGTTCCGGGATTGTCCAAAAATGCCCTGACCCGCTCCGTCATCCCTCCGTGATAGGGGCCGCTCAGGGTCACGAGCCCCGCGATGATGGCATTGCGCAGGGAGGCACCGGTCGAGGCCGTGACCCGGACCGCGAAGGCGGATGAGCTGAGTTCGTGATCGGCGCAGAGAACGAGGGCGCGCCGGATCTTATCGGCGGCCTGCGGGGAGGCCTTCCAGATAGAAACCAAGTGCTGATGAATCGGCTCGATGCCGGGATCGATGCCGCTGGCGGCGGCCGTCATCAGGCGCAGGATCGTCGCCACCTCCGCTGCCCGGGTCTCTCTGGGGGCCGGCTCCGAGAGAAGGCGGACGGCCTGCGCCACGTAACCATGGGGGCCGAAGGCCGGACCGGGCAAAGGCCCGGGGATCTGGGAGTGCTTAAGGAAGGCATCCTCGTCCAAGGCGCCGACCAGCAATCGCGCGGTGTCCTCGAGGGTGGCGGTGCGGGCGAGCGCGATGGCGTCCTGCCCGCGATAGTAGAGGTGCCCATCCTTGATCTGGGTGATGCTCGTTTCGAGCACCGGCAATCCCCAGTCGAGGGCGGTCGCGGCCGCGACGGCGGGGCGGCGGAAGCGGGCCTTGCGCTCCACCAGCGTCTCCACATCCTCGACGGCATAGAGCCGCTGACGCGGATCGTGCGGCGAGGAGAAGGAGCGGATCAGGCCCCGGCTCACATAGGCATAGAGGCTCGCACGGCTGATGCCGAGGCGGGACGAGGCCTCGTCGGCCGATGCGAGATCGAGGGATGCGGTGCTCATATGTTGATATGTTGATTCAAGATTGACGATCCTGCAAGGCCGGCGCGAAGCTCTCCTAAAGCGAAGGAGAAAGCGCATGCTCATTGGACTTGACGATGTGGTAGCGGCCGAGACGGCGCTGAGCCACGTGGACGGCGAAGCAGGGCGATTGATCATCTGCGGGCACGATCTCGAAGAGCTTGCTGGCCACGTGGCCTTCGAGGACGTGGTGGCGATGCTCTGGAGCGGCCTTGTTCCTGACATTGCAGATCCCCGTACATTTCTCGGCCAGGCCCGGGAGAGGGCTTACGGGCATCTTGCTCCGCTTGCTCCGCAGCTTGCCGGTCTCACGCCGGTCGAGGGCATGCGCCTGTTGCTGGCCAGCCTGCCAGACGCGGAGGAGGACCATCCCGCCCTCGCCGTCGGCGCTGC
Organism: Microvirga sp. GN3; assembly: GCF_055792825.1. Lineage (NCBI taxonomy): Bacteria > Pseudomonadati > Pseudomonadota > Alphaproteobacteria > Hyphomicrobiales > Methylobacteriaceae > Microvirga > Microvirga sp. GN3. Next base: position 10,177 of record NZ_JBVVAK010000008.1, on the reverse strand, counting down.
CGGCGTTGCGGCCGCCATGGCCGTGCGCGGCGCCCAGGGCCTCGCACCGGTGGAGCCAGACGCATCCGCAGGTCACGCCGCCGACATCCTGCGCATGATGCGCAATGCGCCGATCGCGGCGGATGAGGCGCAGGGGCTCGATACCTATCTCGTGACGGTCATCGACCACGGGCTCAACGCCTCGACCTTCACGGCCCGCGTGGTTGCCTCGACCCAGGCCGGCATCCTGTCCTCTGTCGTGGCCGGGCTCTGCGCCCTGAAGGGGCCGCTGCATGGCGGCGCGCCCGGTCCGGTGCTCGACATGCTGGATGCGATCGGTTCCATCGAGAATGCGGATTCCTGGCTCGACGATGCCATGGCACGGGGCGAGCGCCTCATGGGCTTCGGCCACCGCATCTACCGGGTGCGCGATCCTCGGGCGGACGTGCTCAAGGCCGCCGTCGGACGGCTGAAGGGAAAGGGCAACCGCATTTCCTTCTCGGAGGCCGTCGAGGCGACGGCCCTCAAGGTGCTGGAGCGGCGCAAGCCGGGCCGCCGACTCGACACCAATGTGGAGTTCTACACCGCCATCCTGCTCGACGCCCTCGGCGTCCCGCGCGAGGGCTTCACGCCGCTCTTCGCGGCGGGGCGCACAGCAGGCTGGGTCGCACACGCCATCGAGCAGAGCCGCACCGGTCGCATCATCCGGCCGCAATCGCGCTATGTCGGGGCCTGGCCGGCGCAGGCGGCGTGATGCCTAGTCCTCCGGCCGTTGAAGAAGGCATCCCGCTGCTCCTTTGAGTTCTTGAGGAGGGACTCAAGCTTCCGTCTCAATCCACCATTCCCTAGATCAGGTGCTTCTGGTCGGTGAACTCGGAGATGGCGGTGGTGTCGCGGGAGTAAGTCATATCGCCGTTTTGCGCTCAGGACGTAATTTTTCCGCTTATCCAGGACGTGTCGACCACCTGTGACGCATCTCACAGATCAGTCTTTGCGGAGTGGGCCAAAGTGACCGTTCGCCGTCGGAGAACATCCTCGGCGGAAGCTAGCAGCCTTACTGGAAAGGACGTCTCATGAACGGCTACAATATACCTTACGATTCGAGCGGCAAAGAACCGCCTGCAATTGCTGTGGGAGAACCCAATCCGGGAGAACCCATACCCGTAGAGCCGAACGGCGGTCCTGGCGGTGATGTAGGTCCGCTATACGGCGGAAATCCATTGTCACACCTGTTAGAGGATCTCTCATCGTGGTTCCCTTCCGGGAATGACCATGGCGGCGGCTATCCTCCGTTTTATGCAACGCCCCCCGGTTCGGGAGATGGTCCCGTCATCATTCCCGGCTATGCCGAAAATCCTCCCGGTCCTAACGAGCCGCTGGAGTGCTGGTAACTCACCTCAGAGCGTCGCGGGTCAAATCTTGCGACGCTCTTTCGTTGGTCAGCGACGAGTGGCTAGCGCAATGACGCCGATGAACTCGGAGATGGCGGTGGTGTCGCGGGAGCAGGTCATGGGGAGGGGTAAAGGCGCCTTACGAGTTTCGCGTCTATGAAAGGATAATTAGCGAGATTCCAGCATAGACGATGAACCAGAAAATCGAAGCATATATGCAATACGTCCCATAACGGGGGACCTTATAGTGCTTATTCCAATAGCGGCTTATGGCGGTGAAGCGCCTGAATTTAAATGAACCGACGAGACTATTTCTTACTGTCCCCGCCATCTCCGTTAGGTAAACGAAGATTAGGAACTGCCCGATAATTAGTAAGCTAATTCCTGCTAACGAACCAAAAAGGGCAAACTTGGCCGCCGGAGCCATGAGGGGGTCTAATTCGTCTCTTTTTTGAGCTAACACGTTCATCGCGCCTAAGGCGACAGCGCCATGGAGGAGGATGGTGCTCGTGAATGCAGTATGGCTGATTTTCTCGATGTATTGTTCAACTCGAGTGGTGAACTTGTCCCAATTTTCGAGGTAGGCTGAACGCCTCTTCACCTGGGTGGGAATCCAGTCGATGTAAAAGGCGTGGCCCGACCTCGCCAAGAACAAATCGCGGCTCCACTCAAATCCTTCCGGGAGCGAGTTGGAAGCGATCTCTTGCTCACGTTGGAGTAGCTTAGTCTCTACGTATTCTACAGCCGTACCGTAGGGCAGGTCGTCAAGAATTAGCCCGCCGATCCGATGCCACTGCTGCCTGACAAAAGGCAACATGCTCATAGCTTCGGGCGGTTCCGGTAGTTCTTCGATCATTGTGAAAGGACTCAATGACGATGAGTACGCAATGGTTTAGCATAGCGTCTAGCCTTAGTCTGCAAAAGCTTCACCCCTTATCCCCCTCTGGAAGAGAAGGAGGAGGGCGGCGCGGCCTGCTGTCGTGATGCGGTGATGGCTCGGCCCGCGCAGGCGGCGTGAGGCTTCCTATTGCGCCGGCTCGTCCGGCCGCTGCGCGAGGCACGGATCGAGCACGATGAAATCCGGGTTCGGGCGGCTGTAGCCGCCCGCGACCGTCACCACCTCGCCGACCTTCATGTCGTTGGTCTGGTAGGTGATGCACAGAACCTTCGGCTCGGGCGCGGTGCCGCACAGGCCGAGATAGGCCAGCGTGCCGTCGAAATGCACGAGGGCGAGGGGGCCGGTGACGCTGAAATCGATCCGCGTCGAGCCCGTCTCGCGATCCTTGGTCAATTCGCGGACTTCATGGCATTGCGCCCGATACGAGGGCTGCATGTCCGGATCGGCGAACGGGTTTTTCCCAGGTTCTTCCTGGCTCAGCGCACCCGATACTGAACCGAGGATCAGCACGGCCGCGACGAGCTGCGAAAGGCGCAGGGCCATGGATCACCCGTTTCAGACGTGCTGACCACCATTGATGTGGAGTTCCGCGCCGTTCACGTAGGAACTCGCATCCGTGCAGAGGAAGTAGATAGCCTTGGCGACCTCGTCCGGGGTGCCCAGCCGCCGCATCGGCAATTGCTCGACGATTTTTTCGGTGCCGGGCGAGAGGATCGCTGTGTCGATCTCGCCGGGCGAGATGGCATTGACGCGCACGCCGAGCGGTCCGAAATCGGCCGCCATCTCGCGGGTGAGCGCGGCGAGCGCCGCCTTCGAGGTGGCATAGGCCGCGCCCGCGAAAGGATGGACGCGCGAGCCTGCGATGGACGTTACGTTGACCACCGAGCCCTTGGCCTTCGTGAGTTCGTCCTGCAGGCCACGGGCCAGCATGATCGAGGCGAAGAAATTCACCTGGAACACCCGCAGCCAATCCTCATGGGAGGTGTGGAGGGCGTCCAGCCGCGAGCCGCCTTCGCCCTTCGGCGAGATGCCCGCATTGTTCACGAGCGCATGCAGGCAGCCGCCCTCGGCGGCAAGACGTTCCTTCACCTCAGCGATGGCGCGGCGTGTGTCGTCGGCGTCGGCCAGATCGACCTGGAGGTGGTCCTCCGGTCCCATCTCCCACGGGCAGTTTTCGGGAAAGCCGTGCCGCGAGCAGGTGATGACCCGCCATCCCGCCGCGGAGAAGCGCTTGACGGTCGCGTGTCCAATCCCCCGGCTGGCGCCGGTGAGCAGCATGATGCGGCGGGAATTGGGGGCGGAGGAGGACATCATGAAATCTCTCGTAAGTGGGCCCGACCCTTATCCCGGTTCAGGGCCAGGGTCTACGGTATGGGTCGCAATCAGGGATAATCAGGGATAAAGCCGCACTTTCCGCCAGCCGTCGCCCTCGCGGGTGAAGATGACCCGGTCGTGGAGGCGGAACGGCTTGTCCTGCCAGAATTCGATCGAGACCGGTTCGATGCGAAAGCCCGTCCAGTAGGGCGGGCGCGGCACCTCGCCGATGGCGTATTTGGCCGTGTGGAGCGCGACCGCCTTCTCCAGGGCGAAGCGGCTTTCCAACGGGCGCGATTGCTGGCTCGCCCAGGCGCCGATGCGGCTGTCGCGGGGGCGGCTTTGGAAATAGGCGTCGGCTTCCGCGTCGCTGACGATGGTCACCGGACCCCGCGCACGGACCTGCCGGCGCAGGCTCTTCCAGTGCAGAACGATGGCGGCCTTCTTCTGCCCCAGAAGCTCTTGGCCCTTGTTGGATTCCGTGTTGGTGTAGAACACGAAGCCGTTCTCATCGAAGCCCTTGAGGAGAACCATGCGGACATTCGGCAGCCCGGTCTCGTCGACGGTCGCCAGCGCCATCGCGTTGGGGTCGTTGGGTTCCGAGGCCTCGGCCTCCGTCAGCCAGGTCTTGAAGAGCGTGAAGGGCTCGTCCGATTCAGTGAAGTCACCGGTTGTTAACGGGTTCAATGCTTTATCTCGTTCTGTGACTTTTGGTTCTGGGGGGATCCGACGCGTGACGTCGACCAATGCGCGCCGTTATAGATCAGATGCTGGCCGGAGCGAAGCCGTGAAACTGCTGGCGGTCGGTCTGATTGCGCTGTCCACGAGCGCGTGCAGCTTCTCCTTCGGTCTCTCGGCCCTCGACGATGAAGAACCCAAGGCCACCGGTGCCATCGCGGCCAAGGCGGTCACCCCTCTATCGACCGATCTCGACAACGAGGACTGGCGCCGGGCCAAGGCGGCGCTGGCCGTCGCCCTCGACCCGCAGGGCCCCGGCACCCAGGTGTCGTGGGACAATCCCGATACGACCCGCAAAGGTACCTTCACGCCCATGGGCGCGCCTTTCGTGAAGGACGACGAGATCTGCCGCACCTTCTCGGCTAACCTGAGCGGCCCTTCCGCGGCCTCTCTGCACGGTATGGCCTGCCGGCCCTCCGGCGGCGAATGGGCGATCAAGGAGGTCAAGCCTCATAAGGGCCAAGCCAAGGTTTAGCTCTTGCAAGGTTTAGCTCTTGCAAGGTCTAGCTTTAGCCGTTTGAGGCGTTGCAAACCGGCAACACTTCGACCATATGACCGTCAAAGCCGTTGAGCTTTCAAGCTCCAATCCGACGGTTCATGGAATCCACGATGCGAAACCCCTACGACGTTCTGGGCGTATCCCGCTCCGCGAGCGAAGCGGAGATCAAGAAGGCGTTCCGCAAGCTCGCCAAGACCTATCATCCCGACAGCAACAAGGATGATCCCAAGGCGAAGGACAAGTTCGCCGAGGCGAATGCCGCCTACGAGATCCTCGGTGATGCCAGCAAGCGGGTCCAGTTCGACCGGGGCGAAATCGACGCCGAGGGCAAGCCGCGCTTCCAGGGTTTTGAGGGTTTCGGCGGTGGACGAGGCGGTGCGAGGTCCGAGGATTTCTCCGGATTCAGCGGCTTCGGCGGCGGCTCCCGCCGCTCGAGCCGGAGCGGTTTTGGGGCGGATCTCGGAGACGACGTCTTCTCCCAGTTCTTCGCCGATGCCTTCCGTTCGGGAGGGGAGAGCACGCGCCAGAGCCGCGGCCGGGCCCAGAAGGGCGAGGACGTGGCTGCGACCTTGACCGTGACCTTGGAAGAGGTGGCCCAGGAGGCCAAGAAGCGCATCAGACTCTCCACCGGCCGCGACGTGGACGTGGTGATCCCCAAGGGTGTGAGCGACGGCCAGGTGATCCGCCTGCGCGGCTTGGGGCAGGGGGCTCCCGGCACCGATCCCGGCGATGCGCTGCTCACCATCAAGTTCGCGCCCCATGAGCGTTTTACGCCGGAAGGGTCCGACCTGCGCCTGCGGCTGCCCGTCGAGATCGAGGAGGCGATCCTCGGCGGCACGGTGCGCGTTCCGACCCTGACCGGCTCGGTGGAGATGAAGATCCCGCCCATGACCAATTCCGGCCGCACCTTCCGCCTGCGCGGCAAGGGTCTGCCGACCAAGGCGGGTCACGGCGATCTCTTCTTGACCACGGAGATTAGGCTGCCCGAGGTCGTGGATGAGGAGCTGATGGACTATGCCCGCAAGCGCGCTTCGACCAAGGCGAAGTAGCAAAGCGTGGTAGAAATTCAGTCCTAAGGCGTTCTGATTGTCTCAAGGGGTGCCAAGAGGGCTTCCCCGTGGTCGCTCGGTCGGCTAAAGAGGCCGTTCTTTATTGACCTGTCCTGTGACGATCTAGGTGAATCATGGCGGAGACGAAGGCCACCGGCATCCTGGCCGGTAAGCGTGGCTTGGTGATGGGCGTGGCGAACAACCGTTCGATCGCCTGGGGCATTGCGCAGGCTGCTCGCCAGCATGGGGCGGAGCTCGCCTTCACCTATCAGGGCGACGCCCTGAAGAAGCGGGTCGAGCCCTTGGCGAGGGAACTCGACGCCCATATAGTCGGCCATTGCGACGTGACGGACGGCGCCACCATCGATGCCGTGTTCGAGGAAGTGAAGCGCCTCTGGGGCTCCATCGACTTCGTCATCCACTGCATCGCCTTCTCCGACAAGGACGAGCTCACCGGCCGCTATGTGGAGACCTCCGAGGGCAACTTCACCAAGTCGCTCCTGATCTCCTGCTATTCCTTCACGGCCATTGCGCAACGCGCCGAGAAGCTGATGAACGACGGCGGCTCGCTCCTGACGCTGACCTATTACGGCGCCGAGAAGTGGATGCCGCATTACAACGTCATGGGCGTGGCGAAAGCCGCGCTCGAGGCGTCGGTGCGCTATCTCGCGGCCGATCTCGGCCCCAAGAACATCCGCGTCAACGCCATCTCAGCGGGCCCGATCAAGACGCTCGCCGCCTCCGGCATCGGCGATTTCCGCTACATTCTGAAGTGGAACGAGTACAACTCGCCGCTGCGCCGCACGGTCACCATCGAGGAGGTCGGCGAGACGGCCGCCTATCTCGTGTCAGACATGTCCCGCGGCATGACCGGCGAGATCCTGCATGTGGACGCCGGCTACCATGTTGTCGGCATGAAGAACCCGGAAGCGCCGGATCTGTCCCTCGACAAAGAGTAACGTCAGCGTATCGGACTTGAAGAAGTGACCCCGTCCCGCCCCAAGATCTACTTCATTCGCCATGGCGAGACGGACTGGAATCTGGAGGGACGACTCCAGGGCCAGAAGGACATTCCGCTCAATGACGTGGGGCGCGTCCAGGCCGAGGAAGCCGCTCGCAAGCTTAAGGCCCTCGTACCGCATTATGAGGACCTCGCTTATGTGGCGAGCCCCATGACTCGCACTCGCGAGACCATGGAGATCCTGCGCGAGGCGCTCGGCCTCTATCCCGAGGGATACAAGCTCGACGAGCGTCTGGTCGAGCTGACCTTCGGCTCCTGGGAGGGCATGACCTGGAAGGAAGTCCGCAAGGCCGAGCCGGCACTCGCCGCCCTGCGCGAGCAGGACAAGTGGCATTACGCGCCGCCCGGCGGCGGCGAGAGCTACGCTATGCTGGTCGACCGCATCCGCCCGATCCTGGACGATTTCACTCGCGATACCGTGGTCGTCGCCCATGGCGGCGTCGCCCGAGCCTTTCTGTCCATTTCCTGCGGGGTAAATGCCCGCCAGGCCGCCAGCATGGACATCTGGCAGGGCCGCATTCTCATGATCGAGGGACGCAGCTACCGCTGGGTGTGACAGAAGGCCGTTGAGACAACCTTCGCCGCGTTCCTGCGTTGATAGGTTATGCAATACGTCTGCGATGCTCCGGGGACGAAGACTTGGTTCCGGATCGAGACCGAAGGCGAGGCCGCGCTCGAATCGGACGCGATGGGCCACGCTGTCGAGAAGCACTTCCGACACGCCTGGGAGACTGCCGCCAACAGCTATCAGGCGACCTCAAGTCCATTCGTCGAGCAGAATATCGGTCTCAAGGCTCACATCCAGCGCGTCATGCCGCTGTTCCTGACGCTGCGAGATGCGGAGGGCGTGGCTCTCGTCACGGCGATGCTGCCGCCGGGCGGCGAGGACGATCCGGATTTCAGGATCATCATCGTCGGCCCTGAGAACCGCGATCCTTATCCCGAGCATGGCGATGCTATCGCCGCGCTGGGCGATCACTTCGGCCTTTTCCTCGACCGCGACCACTGCTTTCCGTATCGGTGAGTTGTCCGCGATTTCCCCTCTCCCGTGCGGGCGAGGGAGAAGCGCCACGCTGGTGTCAGGTCTCATCCGATAAAGAACAGTGCCGCGCCTCTTCCTCATCCAGGAACTGAGCAGTATTCTCCCGGTTATACCTGAGCGCGGAAGCCGCATGGACTTGCCGTGCATTCGGACCGTCATGGCTACAGTCGCTGACGCCCATGCTGATGACGCGAGAGCCGGCATCGCCTCGCGGGCGGTGGTCCTCGGCGCCCTGGGCGTCGTGTTCGGCGATATCGGCACCAGTCCTCTCTACGCATTGAGGGAAGCGGCCGTCGCGGCCAATCACGGTGTCCTGTCTCCGGCAACGGTGATGGGAGTGCTGTCGCTCATTCTGTGGTCGCTGATCGTCGTCATCTCGATCAAGTACTGCCTGTTCATTCTCCGGGCTGACAATCGCGGCGAGGGCGGGATCATCGCATTGCTTGCGCTGTTGGGCGTCCGGCGCATTCAGCCGGGCTCCTGGCGCATGTATCTTACCGTCATCGGTCTCATCGGAACGGCTCTGCTCTATGCCGATGGTACGATCACGCCTGCCATTTCCGTCCTGAGCGCCATCGAGGGCCTTGCCGTCGATGCGAAGGAGTTCGAGCCCTATGTGCTGCCGATCACGATGGCCATTCTGGTGACGCTGTTCTCGGTTCAGCGCATGGGCACGGGACGGATCGGGCGCATTTTCGGTCCGTTCATGCTGATCTGGTTTTCGGTGCTGGGTCTGCTTGGGCTTGGTGGGATCGTGGCCGCTCCGGGCGTGATTGCCGCCATCAACCCTGTCCATGCGCTGGTCTTTCTGATCGAGACGGATATCGCGGTCACGCTCGCGGTCCTTGCCGCCGTTTTCCTCACCGTGACCGGCGGCGAGGCGCTCTATGCGGATCTCGGCCATTTCGGTCCGGCTCCAATCCGCAATGCATGGTTCTTCATTGTCCTGCCGGCCCTCATGCTGAACTATTTCGGCCAGGGGGCTCTGCTGCTGACGAATCCGGGCGTGATCGAGAGCCCGTTTTACCATCTCGCTCCCGATTGGGCGCACTATCCGCTCGTGGTCCTTGCCACTCTCGCCACGGTCATTGCGTCGCAAGCCGTCATCACGGGCGCTTTCTCGCTGACTCAGCAGGCGATCCAGCTCGGATTCATGCCCCGGATGCGGGTCATTCATACGTCGAGCCACGAGCGCGGACACGTCTATGTGCCCTTCGTGAACTGGACTCTTGCCATGCTGACCTTCGTGGCGGTCCTCGGCTTCGGCTCGTCCAGCAATCTGGCCGGTGCCTATGGTCTCGCCGTGTCGCTCGACATGGTGATCACGACGATTCTCGCGACCTTTGTCGCCCTGCATTGGGGCCATAGACCAATTCTCGTCTATCTGCTCAACGGAACCCTGTTGCTGGTCGATCTGGTCTTCTTCGCCGCCAACACGACGAAGCTTCTGGAAGGCGGCTGGTTCCCGCTTCTGATTGCATTGAGCGCGGCGTTCATGATGCTGACGTGGCGCAAAGGGCAGCAACTCGTCCAGCGGGCGCGGACGCATCTGCGCATGTCCACGAAGGATTTCCAGCACTTGCTGGAGCGTCAGCCGCCGATCCGCATCCCGGGAACCGCGGTGGTCATGTCCGCGTCGACATCAGGCGTTCCCGGAACTCTTCTGCATCACTTGAAGCACAATAAGGTGCTGCACGAGACAGTGTTCCTCGTCTCGGTGGTGGTGACCGATGAGCCGACCGTCGAAGGAGACGAGCGCGTTCATCTGATGCCGATCTGCGAAGGCGTTCAGCGTCTGGTCCTTCGTCTCGGCTTTACCGAGACACCCGACGTCCCCACGGCGCTGCGTCTCGCGGTAGCTCGCCTCAACCTGCCCGATCTCGACCCCGACACCATCACCTATTATGTCGGCCGCCAGACGGTCGTAGCCTCCAAGAAGCTCCCCGGCATGGCCTTCTGGCGCGAGGTGATCTTCGCCATGCTGAACCGCAACGCCGAACTGACGGCGGATTATTTCTGCATCCCCGCTGCGCAGGTCGTGGAGATCGGAAGTTCAATCGAGATTTGAGTGAGCGCCTCGCGCTTTCTCACACGAGAGGGAGATAAGCGCCGGTGCCATCTTCGGCCGGGAATGACACCGGATTCCACACCCTCCGCCGTCATCCCCGTCCCCGGACTTGATCCGGGGATCAGGCCCGGGGATCCACGCCTTGGAAGCCGCAACGCGGCAAAGACGGGGATGGCCG